>DESD01000055.1:101951-118550 GCA_002361935.1 Ruminococcaceae bacterium UBA3323
AAATATTGTAATAATTTGTAACTTTACAAAATGTTGAAAACTATGTGTAAATCATTGAAAACTTGAAAAAATAATGTTTTAAATACTTTTCAACAATGGAAAATGCCATAAACAAGCCGATTTTTTAATAGTTTTTAACATTTTCAACATAGTTTTCAACATTTTTGATGTGTAAAAGCGGATATACAAATTGTTATTAATAAACTTTGTCAAGATAAATTTTATGGCAATAATAGCTAAAAATCATTTTTAAAAAAATGAATATTCAGACAGGGAAATTCCAACACTATTTGTATAATTTTGAAAGGAAATAGGATGAAAATGATAAAAGGAGTAAACAGGCAGGTGCTTGAAATTACCAACACGGAAAATCCGTACTTCGAAAGAATAATTTTTTTTGTAAAACCTGAATATGGAAACGAAGACAGGGCAAAATTAAAAAAAGAAGCAGAAAATTATGCTTTGTCCGCAGGCAAACCGCCTAAAAGCAGAAAAACAAAAAAGGAAATCCGTTATCTGATTATGCAATCCATACTTTGCCTTGGGGCCGGAGCAGCATTAACATTTTTATTCAGTTTAGTTTTATAAGGAGTGACAGAAATGACAGTCAATAAAGCGTTTCGTAATTTTTATATTTTTTTACTTGTATTTGCCATTGCATTGGGTGCAGGTACGGCAGGGCTTGCGGCGTACGAGCTTTGCTATAAGGATGAAGCCGTTTATGCCGTTTCGAAATACGGTTCAAGCGGTGATGAGGTCAGAAGAATTCAGCAGAAGCTCAGCGATCTGGGATATTATAATGACCGAGTAGACGGCATTTACGGCATAAATACGCAGAATGCAGTTAAAAGCTTTCAGCGCAACGTTGGGCTTACTGCCGATGGAATTGTCGGCAGTGCAACACTTCTTTATTTAGGTTTAAGCGGAGGCGGAACAACAAACAATACCGCCTACAGTGATGCCGATGTTCAGCTTCTGGGGAAGGTTATTTCGGCGGAAGCAAGGGGCGAAGTTTATGAGGGCCAGGTTGCTGTCGGCGCAGTGATTTTAAACCGTGTTGCACACAGCTCATTTCCGGACAGCATAAGCGGCGTTGTTTATCAGAATGGTGCATTCTCCTGCGTTAATGACAGCAACTGGTATCAGCCGATTTCCGAGACCTCGAAAAAAGCTGCTATTGATGCGCTGAACGGCTGGGATCCGTCGGGCGGTGCAATTTACTATTTCAATCCTGCGAAAACAAATGATAAATTTATGCATTCAAGACCGGTTGTTAAGGTTATAGGCAGTCATAAGTTCTGCAAATAACCCGGGATACCCGAAATATTTGAAACGAAAAAAGCACTCTGTAAAAGAATACAGAGTGCTTTGGTTATTTATTTTATTATTAATCAATTTTAATTTCATGAACCCAGCCTTCAGGGCCTTCGATCGTGCCCATCTGAATACCTGTAAGCGTATCATAAAGCTTTTTGATAACAGGGCCCATTTCGTCCATTCCGCTTGGGAAGCAGATTTCAGTGCCGTGGTCAACAATTTTTCCTACAGGGCTGATAACAGCGGCTGTTCCGCAAAGGCCGCATTCTGCAAAATCCTTTACCTCGTCAATTCTAACGGGGCGATGTTCAACCTTCATTCCCAGAATTTGCTCGGCTACAATGCAAAGCGAACGCCTTGTAATAGACGGAAGAATGGAATCTGATTTCGGCGTAACAACCGTGCCGTCCTTCGTAACGAAAAGGAAGTTGGCACCGCCTGTTTCTTCAACATAGGTTCTTGTTGCCGCATCAAGATACATATTTTCATCATAGCCCTGATTATGTGCATCAACAATTGCATAAAGGCTCATTGCGTAGTTAAGACCGGCCTTAATATTTCCTGTTCCGTGCGGTGCAGCTCTGTCAAAGTCGCAAACACGGATAGTAATCGGCTTTGCACCGCCCTTGAAATAAGGACCCACAGGAGTACAGAACATTCTGAACTGATATTCATCAGCAGGCTTAACACCGATAACTGAATTTGATCCGAACATAAACGGACGAATGTAAAGTGTTGCGCCTGAGCCGTACGGAGGAACCCATTCGGCATTTGCCTTAACAACCTTTTCAACTGCATCGATAAATTTATCCTCGGGGAAAACAGGCATCTGAAGCCTTTCAGCCGAAGCCGCAAGGCGGGCTGCATTCAAATCGGGACGGAAGCAAACGATTCTGCCGTCTGCAGTAGTGTATGCCTTTAAGCCTTCAAAAACAGTTTGTGCATACTGGAGAACGCAGGCACATTCGCTCATTGTAATCGTATTGTCGGCGGTTAAGGTGCCCTCATCCCATTTGCCGTCTTTGAAATCAGAAACATATCTCATATCGGTAGGTATATAGCCGAAGCCGAGATTTGACCAGTCTATGTTTTTCTTTTCCATAGTAAAAACTTCCTTTCTGCATCTGTTTTTATATGGTTTAATTTTACTACCATTATTTTATATTGTCAACTGTTGTAAACAGGCACAAAATAATTTATTTGTTTCTTGTTCAAACAAATTTGACAAAATTGTTAAAAACTGCTATAAATAGAGTATTCATTTAAAATATAGCTTTGTTTGGAGATTGATTCATGGAAAAAAACAGAAGTAATTTTACAGGCAGCCTTGGATTTATTTTTGCTGCCGCAAGTTCCGCTGTTGGTTTGGGAAATCTTTGGCGTTTTCCTTATCTTGCTGCAAAATACGGCGGCGGAATGTTTCTTTTAATCTATTTTATTCTTGCAGTAACCTTTGGCTTCGCCCTTATGGTAACAGAAATTGCAATCGGAAGAAAAACACGTTTAAGCCCTATGGAGGCTTTCGGTGCAATGCATAAAAAATGGGGTTGGCTCGGAAAGCTTACCACGCTGGTTCCTGTTCTGATTCTGCCGTATTACTGCGTTATAGGCGGCTGGGTAACAAAATATTGCGCTGTTATGCTTTCGGGTGCCGTTGCCCAATCGGCGGATGACAATTACTTTCCGTCCTTTATTTCGTCAACAGCTTCTCCTCTTGCATTCTTTTTTATCTTTGTAACCTTTGTTGCCGTTATTATTTTCCTTGGCGTAAACAAGGGGATTGAAAAGTTCAGCAAGGTGCTTATGCCGATGCTGCTTATTCTTACAATCATTCTTACGATTTTTGTTTTAACAAGAGAGGGCGCAGGAGCAGGTGTTGCTTATTATCTTAAGCCTGAACTTTCGCATTTAAGCGTTAAAACCATTCTTGCAGCGCTGGGACAGCTATTCTTTTCCATGAGCCTTGCAATGGGAATTATGATAACCTACGGTTCTTATGTAAGAAAAGAAGACAGCATTGAAAAATCCGTTCGTCAGATAGAATTTTTTGATACACTTGTAGCATTTCTTGCAGGCCTTATGATTGTTCCTGCCGTTTTTGCATATTCAGGCGGAGATGCAGCTGCCCTCGGCAAAGGGCCAAGCCTTATGTTTGTAACCCTGCCTAAGGTATTCAACGGAATGCCGTTTGGAAGTGTTGTCGGCTCGCTCTTCTTTGTGCTTGTATTCTTTGCGGCATTAACAAGTGCCGTTTCCGTTATGGAGGCTATTGTTGCAGGCATTGATGACAAGTATAAAATCGGCAGAAAGAAGGCAACGGCGATTGTTTATGTATACGCCATCGCAATCGGTGTTTTCTGCTCGCTTGGCTTCGGCATATTAAATCATATCAAAATTTTTGGCTTTGATATTCTTGATTTCCTTGATTTCCTTTCAAACAGCGTTCTTATGCCGGTTGTAGGCATGTTTACCTGTATTGTTGTAGGCTTTGTTGTTAAGCCCAAAACAATTATTGAAGAGGTTGAGGTTAACGGCAAATTCAAAATGAAGCGTTTTTATACCGTTATGGTAAAATGGATTGCGCCCGTTTTCATTTTTATTATTCTTGTAAGCTCGGTGCTGGATGCCCTTGGCATTATTTCAATCTGATGCTTAAATTACACAGGCAGGGGTTTTCCCCTGCCTTTTTGCTGCCCTTAGCCAAACAAGAGTTGAACAAAATAAGGTTTGCATGCCATAACTTTAGGCAGAAATACGAACCGTGGTTAAAAACGGATGATTTGCTCTGTTATCCATTATAACAGTGATTTAAGAAATCAGAAGAATAAGAGAATTTTGAAACTTTTTAATCGGATTTCATATATATTTTAGTTTGGCAATAAGCTATAATATATATTAAGAATTTCGTAAAAGGACGGAAAACGCAGTGAATATTACCTCATTATATTTGACAGACAGTAAAAATAAAATTATCCCATGCGATTTCAATATTTCCGAAGAAGCAGGGCATTACAGAATAGGATTTTCCGCAAAGAAAAACGCAGTGCTAAAAGAAGCTGTTTTGTTCAGCGGTGCACATGGCTTTTCTGCTGATACCGCCTTTTACGGTGACGGATATCAGAAGCTTACACAGTATAAAGGTACTATCGGCAGAAATCATTCCTTTACCGGCTATTCCGATAAAGGTCATTACAAAATGCCGCAGACAGACGGCTTTAAAACCGTATATAATTATGCTCTTTTCGGCAAAGGTGAAAATACTGTTTTAATCGGTGCAGCAAGCTGCAATCGTTTCCGCACGGAAATCCGTGTAAACAAAACGCAGCTGCAGATTGTTCAATGCCTTGAAGATTTAGCGTTTGAAAAAGGCGAAAAAATCCGCCTTGAGGATATGGTTATTCTGAAAGGCGAGCGCAATGCCATTCTAAAAAAATTTGCAGATATAATCTGCCGGAATCATCCTGTTAAAAAGTATTGCGAAATGCCGGTTGGCTGGTGCTCGTGGTACTGCATTGGTCCTGATATTTCAGAAAAAGACATTTTTGATAATTTAGAAGTTATTAAGCAAAAAACGCCCGAACTGAAATATATACAGATTGATGACGGCTTTCAGCCGTTTATGGGTGACTGGCTTGAAACAAGCGACAAGTTCAGCCGCCCGATGAAGGATATCTGCCGGGATATTAAAAAAGCAGGCTTTGAACCTGCAATCTGGCTTGCACCATTCATTGCATCACAAAAAAGCAGACTTTTAAAGGAACACCCCGATTATTTTGTTCAGGATGAAAGCGGCAAGCCCCTTTGCTGCGAGGGCATTACCTTTAAAGGCTGGCGTGATGCCCCTTGGTATATGCTTGACGGCACAAATCCGAATACACAGAAATTTATTTATGACACGGTTTATGAAATTTATCATAACTGGGGCGTAAAATATTTTAAGCTTGATGCCAATGTATGGGGTGCTCTGCCCTTTGGCAATCGTTATGATAAAAATGCTACGGCAGTTGAGGCATACCGCAGAGGTATGGAAGTATTTTGGAACGCAACGGGTGAAGACGCCTTTATACTTGGCTGCAATGCGCCTATGTGGCCGTCACTCGGCTTGGTTACCGGAATGCGTGTAACAAATGATGTTATCAGAAATGTACGCCATATGGCAAATCTTTCGGAGCAGTGCTTTAACCGCAACTGGATGCACGGCAGATTGTGGGTAAATGATCCCGACTGCCTGATTATGAACGATACCGTATCACCTGTTATGGACCCTGCAGGCATAACACACAAAAGTCTTGTAAGCAAAAAATTCTACAGGCTGAATAATGCTTATATCCGTGCAAGCGGCGGCATGGTGCTTTCAGGCGACTATGTAAGCAAGTACGGCAAGACAGAAATTGACCGCCTGCAAAGAATACTGGATACCGATTACATCGCAGCCGAATTTGATGACCGCCTTGAAATCGGCACAAAAGAAACGGCAAACGGTACGGAATACTTTATCTTCAACCGTACGAAGCTTATTAAAAAATATAAAATTTCAATCCCCAATGGGTGCGGTGTAACAGACTTATATGCAAACAAGCCTATTCCTGTTAAAAAGAAAAAAATCAAATTAAACTTATTAAAAAACGATTGTGCTTGGTTTAAAATAGCAAAGCGATAAGGAGAATATTATGGGTTATTCATTAAAGCAAAGTGAATTTGACAAAACAAAGCAGGGAGCGGAATTTACATATTTTCCTGACGATGAATGGAATAAATACCCCTTTGCCGGTGAGCAGGACACAAAATGGTTTCGTGAAGCAAAATACGGTTTATTTCTGCATGTGGGTATTTCCGCAATGGGAATGGTAGACATCAGCTGGTCAAGAAAAACCCACAAACTGCCTGACCCTATATGGGGAAGTATAGTTTCCGATGAAGAATATGACAGCTGGGCAAAAAAGCTTGCTTTTGAAAAATTCAACGCAAAAGAATGGGCAAATATTGCAAAGAAAAGCGGCTTTAAATATGTTGTGATTATTGCAAAACATCACGACGGTTTTCATATGTGGAACACAGCATATTCCGATTATAAAATTATAAATTCTCCCTTTGGCAGAGATTATCTCAAAGAACTGATTGACGCATTCCGCACGGCCGGACTTAAAATCGGTATCTACTATTCAAAGCGTGACTGGACACATCCCGATTACGAGCCTGTTCCTGTGGCGGATGCTGTTGCAATAAAAACGCCGCCTTATTTCAAAATGGAAAGCGGCAAAGACTGGTATCTTACGGAAAAGCACAAACGCTACCAGGAATATATGTTCAACACCGTGCGTGAACTTATGACAAATTACGGCAGAATTGATTTGCTGTGGTGGGACGCTGAATACAACAGCGGTATGTTCACAAAAGAAATGTGGAATTCCGAAGCACTGGAGAAAATGGTGCGTAAGCTGCAGCCGCATATCATTATCAATAACCGTGCAGGACTGCCGGGAGATTATGATACTCCTGAAGGGCACACAGGCTTTTTTCAGAACACAAGAATGTGGGAAACCTGCATGCCGCTTGGTAAATACTGGTCTTATTCCGAAAACAAAATCAAAAGTGTTAAGCAGGTTATCGCACAGCTTATCAACTGTACAGGCGGTGACGGCAACTATCTTTTGAGTATCGGCTGCAAGCCTGACGGCAGTATTGCCGAAAGCGAGGCACAGCGAATGAAAGAAGTAGGAATGTGGCTTAAAAAATACGGTGAAAGCATTTATGCCACGAACGGAGGCATATGGAAGCCGACTAAGAAATATGCCTCCTGCTTTAAAGGCAATACCGTTTATCTGCACATATTAAAAGGCTTGCCTTTAACTTATTTATCCTTACCGCTGAAAAACAACACCCTTAAATCCTTTACCTGCCTAACAGGTGAAAAGGTCAGAATAAAAGTGAAAAACGGCAGACTGCATCTTCTCATGATAGGCAGGAAACTCAGCACGCCTGATACAATTATCAAAATAAAATGTTCAAACAAACCGATTTTGGAAAACTGAAGGAGAAATCATTATGTTTTTTAAAAAGAAATTACCACCGTATCCATTTAAGGAATACCCTATTATGCAGCAGCCGTCACTTAAACCAAATAAGGGACAGCAGGCACAGATAGACCGAAAATTCGGAATGTTTCTCCACTTTGGAATTAACACCTTTAACAACACGGAATGGTCGGACGGCAAGCTGCCGATTGAAAGCTATCAACCGACCGCAATAGATGCTGACAGCTGGGTGAAAACCGCATATGAAGCAGGAATGAACTATGTAATTATCATTACAAAGCACCATGATGGCTTTTGCCTTTGGGATACACACACAACAACCTACTCGGTTAATTATTCGCCGAATAAAACCGATGTAGTAAAGGCTGTTTCCGATGCGTGCAAAAAGTACGGAATAAAACTTGGATTATATTATTCCCTTTGGGACAGACATGAAAAATGCTATAAAAACGATGAGCAATACGTTCAGTATATGGAAAAGCATTTAACGGAACTGATGGACGGCAGATACGGCGAAATTGTTGAACTCTGGTTTGACGGAGAGTGGGATAAGCCCTGCCGTGCATGGCAGCTTGACAGACTTTACAGTCTTGTTAAAACCTTACAGCCGAATTGTCAAATCGGGGTTAATCAAACAATCGGAAAATTTAAAGAGAAAAAAGGAATTCCGAAAAAGCGCTATCAGCCGCAAAACTACCGTGACAGAGATCCGATGCAAATGTTTCCATCGGATTTCAGATTATGGGATCCTTATATGTGCCGTGAGGATGATCCGAAAATCTACACCTTCGGCGGCAACGAATACTATCTGCCGTTCGAGCAGACCATTTGCTCACGCAAGGAGTTCAGCTGGTTTTATTCCGATACATATAAAGGGAAACCGCTGATGGATGCGCAGGAAATCATCACAAATTATCGTATTCTTGAAAAAACAAATAATGTTATGGTAATCAATCTTCCGCCTGATAAAAACGGAAGGCTTATTGACGATGATGTCAAAAACCTGATGTATGTTGCAAAAGAACTCGGCATAAGCAGAATATAGAATATCCTGTATAATCTTATATGAACTCACACAAAGCTTAATATAAAATACTTTGTCATTTTCATGAACAGATATAAAAGTATCTGCTAATATTCATGTATGAATTGAATATGTATTTGTGTTTCAATAATGCAAAAAGCATCACAGTCTGCTCCTTCTGTTCAATAAAAGCAGCTGGAACCGAGTATAAACCAAAACAATTTTAAGCCGTTTACACAGTAAGTTTACGATTCAGGAAAAGCCGAAAGGTTCTTCTTGTTTATGTTACCTGCTTGTGTAAACGGCTTTTTCTGCGCACAGCCGTGCCGACATACTGTTTTCGGCATTAACCTTACATTCCCGCTATTTTGCCAAAGCTTTCCGCCGCAGCCGGTTATCTCCTCTTCATCAAAGGCAGCACACTGGTTTATTGATTTATATTGACCTTTTATTTTTAATATGATAATATAAACTATATATAATTATAATAATGATAAGAACTATTTTCTTATGGAGGACAGATTATGAACAACACGGAAAAAACAATGGAAAAAATTGTTGCGCTCTGCAAAAGCAGAGGCTTCATTTTCCCGGGAAGCGATATTTACGGCGGTCTTGCAAACACATGGGACTACGGTCCGCTTGGCTCAAGGCTGAAAAACAACGTTAAGGATACCTGGAGAAAGCGTTTTATTCAGGAAAGAAGAAACAGCTATGAGGTAGATGCGGATATTCTGATGCATCCCAGAGTTTGGGAGGCAAGCGGTCATGTTCAGTCTTTCTCAGACCCTTTGTTAGACTGCAAGGAATGCAAAATGCGCCACAGGGCAGACAATCTGATTGATGATTTTGACCCTGAGGCTCACGCAGACGGCATGACAAAAGAGGAAATGTTCCAGTATATCAAGGACCACAGCATTCCGTGCCCGAACTGCGGTAAGCATAATTTTACAGATATCAGAGAATTCAACCTTATGTTCCAGACCTTCAGAGGTGTTACAAATGACAGCAAAAGCGTTATATACCTCCGTCCGGAAAATGCACAGGGCGAATATGTGAACTTTCCCAATGTGCAGAGAACCATGAGGGCTAAGCTGCCGTTCAGCATAGGCCAGATCGGCAAAGCATTCAGAAATGAAATCACACCCGGTAACTTCACCTTCCGAACCATTGAGTTTGAACAGATGGAATTCCAGACCTTCTGCAAAGAGGGAACAGACGGTGAGCTTTATGATTATTTCAAGGAATACGGCAGAAAATATTTTGAGGATTTAGGCATAGCTGCAGATCATCTTCGTTACCATGATCACGAAAAGCTTGCCCACTATGCAAAGGCTGCCTGCGATATTGAATTCCTTTTCCCGTTCGGCTGGGGCGAAATCAACGGAACGCACAACAGAACGGACTTTGACCTTACAAGACATCAGGAATACAGCGGTCAGAAAATGGACTACCTTGACCCTGCAACAAACGAGAAATTTATTCCTTATATTATTGAATCCACCTATGGTCTTGACAGAACGGTTCTTGCCCTTCTCTGCGAAGCATATGATGAAGAGGTTCTGGATGCAGAAAAGAACGATACAAGAGTAGTGCTTCACTTAAGCCCTGCCGTTGCACCTTATAAAGCAGCCGTTCTTCCGCTTTCAAAGAAGCTTTCAGACAAGGCATGGGAGGTTTGCGACAGCTTAAGCAAATCCTTTATGGTTGACTTTGACGAAACCGGCTCAATCGGCAAGCGTTACCGCCGTGAGGATGAAATCGGAACACCGTACTGCATTACCTATGACTTTGATTCGGAAACAGACGGCTGCGTTACGGTTCGTGACAGAGATACAATGGAGCAGGTCAGAATTCCTGTTTCCGAGCTGGAAGCATTTATTGCAGATAAAATTAAGTTTTAATGGCAGAAAGGCTATATGAATTATGAAATTAGACAGAGGATTAATTAAACAGCAGGCAAAGCAGCTTATACAGAATAATGTTTTAAAGCTTTTCGCTGTTTCCATCATCGTCAGCTTATGCATGTCGGCAATATCGGGCGGCATAAGTATTGTTGTTAATGCTTACAATATTGCTAACGGCAACTCGATTTTTTCAATATTCAGAGAAGATTTCGATGATTATTTAGATGATTATTTAGACGATTACTATGATGAAAATGCAGATAATTATTTCAACAATTTCGGAAATGACACGAATGAATTCGGCGAAGATTTCAACAATTTCGGAAACGAATATAATTTTAATGAATTCGGCAATGAAAATGATTTCTATAATTTCGGACAGGATGACGGCCTTCCGCCCCACGGCTTCGGCTCTATGAATCCATACGATAACTCCTCATACGGGTTGGGCAATGTACTTATAGCCTCGGGCATTATGTCTGTTCTTTCGTTTATTGCTTCTGTCTGCCAGCTTCTTCTTGCTCCGCTTGCCATTTCGCTTACAGGCTATTATGTTTCATTTATAAGAGGAAGAAAAGCGGATATAAGCGATGGAATAAACACGGTTTTCAGAGAAACCTTTAAAAATAATTACGGCAAAAAAATTGCCCTTACCTTCTTGAGAGGCTTGTTCACTGTTTTGCTTGGCTTTCTCTTTATTATTCCGGGAATTATCTATTTTTACAGCACCTATTTTGCTTTTCAGATTATGGCGGATAATCCGGAAATTTCACCTATGCAGGCGCTTAAGCTCAGCAGAAAAATGGTTAGGGGAAACCGAACGGAGCTCTTCGTACTGGATCTCAGCTTTATCCCCTGGAGCCTGCTTTGTATCTTTGTATTTCCGCTTATCTATGTTATGCCGTATATTTCAACAACACAGGCACTGTTTTATGAAAACTTCCGTATTCGTGCACTGCAGCAGGGCAGAGTAACAGAGGATGATTTCCTTTCGGATCAGCAGAGATATAATAAATACGCAAATATTTATGCGAATCCAAACAGTGCTGCACCAAACAATGAAAATTATCAGCAAAGCGGCTATCAGCCTTACAATCAGCCGCATTATAATCAACAAAATGCAAATCCGTATTATACTGCGCAGCCAAACACTTATCAGCAAGGCAATCCGCAGTATTATGCACCAAATCAAAATGCATATAATGCTCCGCCTCAGCAGGCGGCAAATACAAATGCGCCAAAGGCTGAAGAACCGATTAATCAGGCGGCACCTGAACAGGAAAACACGGATACCTCCGAACAGTCCAAAACCTTTGAAACAAGAGATCCCTGGGAAATAAACCACGAGGATTAGTAAGAAATAGTGCTCCCCATAGGTTCAACCGGTGGGGAGCACTATTTGCAAAAAATACAAGCAAAAGGAGCGATGGGACATCCCGTATCGCTCCTTTTTATTTTAAACTAATTTACCATTTACAATCTTGCCGCTGATTTCTTTTCCGCCCTTCAGCTTAATACCCTTAACACTTCCGTTCCAGCTTTTCGGCATGGAATTGTTTTTTACCATTTCTGCAATTCCGGCAGTAACACCAAAGTTTCCGTCTATCTGGAAAGGCGGATGCGCGTCAAGAAGATTCGGATACGAGCCGCCGCCCGAATAGAAAAGATTAATCTTAGGACTCTTCGGTCTTAACTGATTCTTAATAAGCGTGTTTGCATTTTCGGCATTTTTAAGCCTTGCCCAAAGGCAAACCTTCCATCCAAGGCTCCAGCCGGTTCC
Organism: Ruminococcaceae bacterium UBA3323; assembly: GCA_002361935.1. Taxonomy (GTDB): domain Bacteria; phylum Bacillota; class Clostridia; order Oscillospirales; family Acutalibacteraceae; genus Eubacterium_R. The sequence continues at coordinate 114,015 of DESD01000055.1, forward strand.
GCCGAATCCCCTTGCATAAAGTGATTTTTCGCAGGCCTTTTTCAGCTCATCGCTGCATTCAAACGGTGACGGATAAACGCAGTATAAGTGGCTTACATGACGGTGATGCGGCTCTCTTTCGCCGAATTCCTCGCACCATTCCGGAATTCTTCCGTCCGATGCAGGCTGAACCTGTGCTGTTTCCGGTGCATCAAAACCGAATTCACGGCAGATTCTGAAGAAATCAAAAAGAATTTCTCTGTCCATATTCGGCATATAAGTTAAACAGTGTGCCCCGTTTTTACTTACATATGTATTTTCGGGAGAAAGTGACGGACAGGTAACAAGCTCACCGTTATGCTCAACAAGAAAATCCTTGTAAAAATCCAGATTTGCTTTGAAAAGCGGCTTGATTTCCTCTTTATATGCCTCATCACCTGTGTACTGATAATGCTCATAAAGCATCACAAGAAGCCATGGAGCACTTGCCTGCCATATGGAATATGAGGAATCATTGCCGTCGCCCTTCGGATGACCGGCAGGATTTGTGTTTCCCCAGATATCCGAATTATGATGTGCACAGAAGCCGCTGCAGCCGTAATAATCCCTTGCCGTAACTGTGCCCTTTTCCGCAAGCTTTTTAACAAATTCCGTAAGCGGTTCAAAGCATTCTGAAAGGTTGCAGATATCCGTACACCAGTAATTCATTTCCGTATTAATGTTAATTGTATAATTTGAGCTCCACGGAGCACGAAGATGTTCGTTCCAAATTCCCTGCAGATTCATCGCTGCCGTGCCCTTTCGGGAAGCGGAAATTGTTAAATATCTTCCGTACTGGAAAAGAAGTGCAACAAGTGCATCATCCGAAGCGCCCTTTTGAAGTGCCTTCAATCTTTTGTTTGTAGGCATATGGCTGTTTCCCGCTCCGAGATCAAGCTCCACTCTGTCGAAAAGAGAAGAAAAGTCAGCAATATGCTCTTCAAAAAGCTGTTGATACGGCTTGATATTTTCAAAACGTGCCATTGCTCTTTCCAGCGCATTTGCAGTAGGCATGGATTTGAAATCAATAAATGAGGTTGCAAGACTGATTAAAACGGTTATTTCCTTTTGATTGGAAACAACAATCCTATCGCTTTCAAAGGAAGCATCGCCAAGAATTTTGGCAGCACCTGCAAATTTCATTGCTTTATCGCCATAAACAACCGGCTCGCCGTCCGTATGATAGGGCGGCTGACAGATTTCAGGAGCCGATCCTTCCATAATCAGCGTATCTTCCTTTGTATACACCGTGTTTTTAAGCCGGCTGTTAAACGAAATATCGCAGGAAAAGCCGCTTTCCGATTTAAGATGAACAACAATCAAATCAGCAGGATTGCTTGCAAAAACCGTTTCGGTTATGCCCCTGCATTCTGTTTTTGCAATACCCTTTGAAATATCAAGAGTTCGCCTGTATCCCTTTTTGGACACAGCAGATTTGAAATCAATGGAAAGATTGCCGAACGGCAGATAGCTTTCGCACCAGTGACCGTGAAAATCACTGTTTGCTATTTTTTCAGCCTTCCCGTAATCTCCGCTGAAAACAGCATTTCTGATTTCATCAAGATACATATTGGCATCCTTTGTGTTTAAATCTTTAGGATAACCGCTCCACAGCGTATCCTCATTCAAAGAAAGCCTTTCCTTTTTTAAATTTCCGTAAACCATTGCACCTATTCTGCCGTTTCCGACAGGAAGCGCCTCTTCAAAATACTTAGCCTTTTTGGTGTAAAACAAAGTGTTTTTCATAATTTTTACCTCTAAATGATTTGTAAGCTCATTGTATACTAAATCGGTAAAATTTACAAGCATTATATCCTTGTTTTGCTACACAAAATTCTGTTTGCGGCATTTTTAGTGCATGTTCCGATAAAAGAACCGAAAACCGCCGATTTAAACCTCTGCAACAAAAATATCAGAATCGTAAAAGCACCTTGCAGGCAAAAAAGCCTTGCGCAAGGTGTATTCTTTTTATGGAACAGCGTAAGGAATTGTTCCTATGAACTATCGCTCTATACTGTTCCGTAGAAATATAGCATAATATGGAAAGGAATACAGATATGAGGGAGGTTTTTATCGAAATGGATCCAAGTAAACTGAAATGTGAATATCTGAACGGAGCATACAATGATATTGCCAATTTACTTGGAATGGATGCTGCATTGAAATTACATGCAGCCTACAGAGGTCAGCAGATTACTTTTCCCGTTCAGCTTTTCACAAAAGAATTCATTGCCGCACAAATCGTTAATGAATACAACGGATATAATCTGAAACAGCTGGCAACCAAATTCGGATACAGTGAAAAATGGATAAGAAAAATACTGAAAGATCATATTGATAATGTTTAAAACAGGAGGATACATTTATGTCTAAATTAATTTCAACCGTTATTGGATTTTTACTTGCAGTGGCTGCCTTTATGGCTATACAGAAGCTGATACCTTCCATAACCAAAAACATTTTTGCTGCGGGATTTGTATTCATCGTTCTCTTCGGAGGGGGGATCTGCTTATCTTATATAGCATGGTGGCTTGCCGTAATAATCGGCATAATTGCGCTGATTATTTATGCCGTTAAAAAGAAAAAGCCGCTTAAAATAAAAGACGAAGATTTAATAATGGATTCTTCAGCGGCGATTCCGGCTGAAAAGGGCTTTAATCCGGAGGAAAGCAATGAACTTTAATGATTTTATAAACAATCAATATGTTGAAAAGGAATTTGACAGTCCGATAGGTAAAATCAGGATAACAAGGGAAAGAAGCATTTATAACGAATTAAAAAAATGGTATGAACAGCTTGCCTGCTCTGCGGTAAATTCATTTATTGAGTTTTATGGTTCCTATAAAAATTGCTATGATATTCTTGAAAAAGCGCCTGTTGATTTTCAAAAAAGTATTGCAATCATCATTGATGATATAAAAAACACATTAATTCAATCAGGACAGTATGATTGGGATTATGCCACCATTTATGAATACGCCGAAGCCAACGGCTGTTCGGATGAATTTAATGAAAGATTAGACGCTGTTGCCGAGCAGGTTATATCAATAAATAACGACGTTGCCTTGCAAAAGCAATACAGACAGCAAAGAAAAGATAATCGCGGCCGCTGGCAGGGCGGAACATTCGGCGGAAACGCAATTAACGCAGTAAGCCATCAAATGGATATAGCTGCAATGAATATGGCAAGCGGCGCCGCTCACAGCATTGCAAATGCCGCAGGTAATTTCATGACGGAACTGCAGGCAGAATCGGATTTAAAAGCATTGTTTGAAGATGAATATGTAAAATTGTTACTTATTGAGGGTGTATATCTTTCATCTTTGTCTATGATGCTTGTGTTTATTAAACTCGTAGGAATGGACTATGATTGGGGAATCGTTGACGAAAACGACAGCAATAAAGCACAGCGTTTAATCAACAATTTAAAAAGTGGTTCAATCCATGATGAAGATGTTCCCGGAATATGCAAAGAAGTAATTGCTCTTGACCCATATAATTTAGAAATATATGAATACCTGTTTTCAAAATACGGGGACGACGGAAGTCTGAATACGCTTGCTGACTATTTTGATATAGAAGGATTTGCAAATACAAAAGACAAACAGGCTCTTGAATATGTAAAAAACAATCAAGGTGAAACAGAGGAAGATGCAATTAAGGCAAAAGAGCTGCTTATTGAATATTGCAAAAAAATTAATCTTGAAGTCAACGAAAACCTTGAATGTATAAAATATATCAATTCAATCATTGCCGACTTTGATTTAAAATATCGCACGGTTGATGATTTTGTTTGCGAAACAAGAGAGGGTGCTGACTTTTCCAGAGAAGAGCTTCCCAAAATAACCGAATTTATGAAAGATATATCGCCATTAAGTTCAGAGCCGCTTCTTCCTTATGAAAAAAATTTATTAGCTAAAAAAGAAGAATTTGAAAATCTTTTTTCATCAGATGTATCAAAAAAATACTTGGATATCATCAAGGATTACCTTGATAAATTTGATAAGGAATTCTGCAGAACAAAATTGTTTTCTTCTGTAGACAGGCATCAGGCTGCAAGAGACAGAGCGTTACGATATGCCAAAGGACTTAAGTACTCAACTATGGAAGATTATGAAGAATCCTACAAAAAACTCGAAAAATTCATTGAGCCGAATCTCGGAATTACACTTGATGAAGCTATTGAAGCAAAACAATATCTTGAAAAGAAAAAAGCCAAATTAGAGCGTGGAAGTCTTATTGATATGGATAATATATCAAACAGTTTAAATGATATCGGCGGAGCTTTGAAGGGTTTGTTCGGCAAAAGGAAATAATAAAAATCCCGACCTGTGCAAATAGGTTGGGATTTTTTTGATAAGCAGTCCGTGCGATAAATTATAATATTACTAAAACAAATCACAGCAATACGCCTCTGTGAATACGGCTTATAGAAGCATTTTTCGTTATGGTATAAAATAAAAAGCAGAGTACCAAATCAAATACTCTGCTTTTTGGTCGAGGTGACAGGACTTGAAC
>DESD01000061.1 GCA_002361935.1 Ruminococcaceae bacterium UBA3323
AAATAGTGTGATTTTTCACACTAAACTCCTTTTGCTGTATAAAATCTTTTTACAATAATATAAAGAAAGCCGCCGGCTTTCATAATGCCGTTACATTTTAAAACGTTCCGCAGGCTTCTTCCCGAATGCTTTTACTTTTCATTTTGTAATACAAAATCCGCAAAATCCCTATATGTATAATTATCCGGCTTTTCAGCAGAATTAACAGCCTTGAAAAAGCAATTTGGTATTTCCCCGTCTTTTAGACATTTTGCCACACAAAGGCTGCAGCCCTTATCATGGTTTACAGGATTAAGCGGACATTTTGTATCATTACAGGTGCAGAATTCACTTAAATTTTTCATTTCATCCTCCAAAAATACAGGGCTGTCTTGCGACAGCCCCATTTTATCAGCTATATATTAATCTTTTTTAGGCGCATAGTATTCAACTGTGCGAACAAGATCATTATACTTAGCAACTGCATTTTCAGCAGCAATACTGAAGAGCTCTTCAGCCTTTTCAGGGAAGCTTCTCTTAAGTGATGAATAACGTGTTTCACCGTTAATGAATTCAAGATAATCGCCTGTTGGCTCTTTTGAATCAAGTGAGAACGGATTCTTACCCTCTTCGATAAGAGCAGGATTGTATCTAAAGAGATTCCAGTAGCCGGCTGTTACAGCCTTCTTCTGCTCTGCCTGGTTGAAAGGCATCTTGATACCATGGTTAATACATGGAGCATAAGCAATGATGATTGACGGACCATGATAAGCCTCTGCTTCCTTGATAGCCTTTAAGCACTGGTTGTAATCAGCACCCATAGCAATCTGAGCAACATAAACATAACCATAAGACATTGCAATCTTAGCAAGATCCTTTTTCTTTGTAATCTTACCTGAAGCAGCAAACTGAGCAACAGCACCGGTTGGTGTAGCCTTTGAAGCCTGACCGCCTGTGTTGGAATAAACCTCTGTATCAAATACAAGAACATTTACATCCTGATTCTGAGCAAGAACATGGTCAAGACCACCGAAGCCGATATCATAAGCCCAGCCGTCACCGCCGAAGATCCACTGGCTCTTCTTGGCAGCATAATCCTTATCCTTAAGGAAGTCCTCGGCAGCAGCCTTTTCATCACCTGAAAGCTCTGCATTTTCAAGAGCAGCAATAAGAGCCTTTGCCGGTGCATCATTTGCACGGGTATCCTCGAATGTATCAAGGTAAGCCTTAACCTCTTCAGCAACTGCTGAATCCTTAAGAGCAAGAGCATCCTCTGCAAGTCTTGAACGAATCTGAGCATTTGCAAGGAACATACCTAAACCGAATTCTGCATTATCCTCAAAGAGTGAGTTTGACCATGCAGGACCGTTTCCGTTTTTATCAACAGTATAAGGTGTTGAAGGAGCGGAACCACCCCAGATTGAAGAACAGCCTGTTGCATTTGCAACATACATCTTATCACCAAAGAGCTGCGTTACAAGCTTAGCATAAGGTGTTTCACCGCAGCCTGCACAAGCACCGGAGAACTCAAGATATGGCTTGAGATACTGAGCAGAAACAATTGTTTTGTCTGAAGCAACAGCTGCCTTTGGATCCATATCGCAAAGTGCATCGAATACCGGCTGCTGAACCATCTGAGAAGCGATTGGCTTCATGGTAAGTGACTTAGTAGGACAAACATTTGCGCAGGAAGCACAACCTGTGCAGTCAAGTGTTGAAACAATAAGAGCATATTTAAGTCCGCTGTCCTTCGGAACCTTAAGATCAACTGATTTTGTAGCTTCCGGAGCTGCAGCAAGCTCATCTGCTGTAAGCGCAACAGGACGGATTACGGCATGAGGACATACCATTGAACATCTGTTACACTGTGCACAGGATGTTGGATCCCATTCAGGAACATCCACTGCGATACCGCGCTTTTCAAATGCAGCAGAACCCTGTGGGAATACACCGTCAGCCATATCAACAAAGGTTGAAACAGGGATTGAATCACCCTTCTGATGACCAACAGGATCAAGAATTTCTTTAACAAACTTCTTCATTTCAGGACGGTCTGTCTTAACCTCAAGCTCAGCATCCTCATCAACAGCGTCTTTCCAGCTTGCAGGTACTTCAACCTTGATAAGCTCTTTGGAACCACGCTCAATACCATTGTGGTTGGCAGCAACAATAGCATCGCCCTTCTTTGAGAACTTCGCTGTTGCCTTAGCCTTCATAAGCTCAATAGCCTTATCAACAGGAAGAATGCCTGAAATTGTAAAGAAAGCAGACTGAAGAATTGTTGAAGCACGGCCGCGAAGACCAACCTCTTCGGCAATCTTAATACCATTAATAATATAAAGATTAATGTCATTTTCAGCAATGTATCTCTTCATGGAAGCCGGAAGCTCCTTATCAAGCTCTTCAGGGCTCCAGATACAGTTGAGAAGGAATGTACCGCCCGGAACAAGATCCTGTACCATATCATACTTTGTTACATATGACGGGCAGTGGCAGGCAACAAAGTTTGCCTTGTTGATAAGATAAGTTGATGTAATCGGGCTGTCGCCGAAACGAAGATGAGATACTGTGATACCGCCTGATTTCTTTGAATCATAGAAGAAATAGCCCTGAGCAAACTTATCTGTGTTATCACCGATAATCTTGATAGAGTCTTTGTTAGCACCAACTGTACCGTCTGAGCCAAGACCCCAGAACTTACATGAGGTTGTGCCTGCAGGAGTTGTATCTACATTTTCACCTGCTTCAAGAGAAAGATTTGTAACATCATCAACAATACCGATTGTAAAGGTCTGCTTTGGAGCAGCTGCCTTCATATTATCATAAATTGAAATAATATGAGCAGGAACGGTATCCTTAGAACCAAGGCCGTATCTGCCGTTAAATACAGGAGTTGTTTCAAATGCCGAACCCTTAAGAGCGGCAACAACATCAAGATAAAGAGGCTCACCGATTGAACCCGGCTCTTTTGTTCTGTCAAGAACAGAAATCTTTTCTACAGTTGCAGGAATAACATCAAGAAGATATTTAGCAGAGAACGGTCTGTAAAGATGAACCTTTACCAAACCAACCTTTTCGCCCTTAGCGTTAAGGTAATCAATTGTTTCTGCAATCGTATCGCAAACAGAACCCATAGCGATGATAATGTGCTTAGCATCAGGAGCGCCATAATAATTAAAAGGCTTATAATCTGTTCCGATTTTAGCATTAACCTCGTCCATATATTTAACAGTGGCCTCAACAGCATCGTTGTAATACTTGTTGCAGGCTTCTCTGTGCTGGAAGAAAAGGTCTGAGTTTTCGGCAGAACCGCGAAGCGTAGGATGCTCCGGATTAAGAGCATGTGCACGGAAGCGCTTAACATCCTCCATATCCACCATGGATTTGAGATCATCATAATCCCAAACCTCAATTTTCTGAATTTCATGAGAGGTACGGAAACCATCAAAGAAATGAAGGAAAGGAACACCGCATTTCAGAGTTGCAAGGTGAGCAACTGCGCCAAGGTCCATAACCTCCTGAGGGTTGTTTGAGCAAAGCATTGCATAGCCTGTCTGGCGGCATGCATAAACATCCGAGTGATCGCCGAAGATGTTAAGAGCATGGGTGGATACGCAGCGTGCCGAAACATGAATTACAGATGAAAGAAGCTCACCTGCGATTTTATACATATTCGGGATCATAAGTAAAAGACCCTGAGAAGCTGTGTAGGTTGTTGTTAAAGCACCTGCTGAAAGTGAGCCGTGAACTGCACCTGCAGCACCGCCCTCTGATTCCATTTCCTGCACTCTTACATTCTGACCGAAAATGTTCTTTGTATCGTGAGAAGAAAGAACATCTGTAACCTCAGCCATAACAGATGAAGGTGTGATAGGATAGATAGCAGCAACTTCTGTAAACGCATATGAAACGTGAGCGGCAGCGTTGTTACCATCCATAGTTTTCTTTTTTCTTGCCATTGGATTTCCTCCTATGATTAATAATCAAAATTTGAGTTTTGGACAAACTACTCCATAACCGACAATATTATAACACTTGCTATTATTAAATTCAATAATTAATTTCAAACAAAACAAACAAAAAAACGGGACAATCCTGCCCCGTTTGTACTAAATTGTTAAAAAATTATCAAAAGATGCATCCGACGGCATTCTCCAATCCCCTCTCGGCGAAAGAGAAACCGAACCAACCTTGGGTGAATCCGGAATACAGCTGCGTTTGAACTGGCTGATAAAAAAGCGTTTCATGAACACCTCAAGCCACTTTGAAATTTCATCCCTTTCATATTTCCCGTCAAATGCTTTTTCGGCAAGACGCTGAAGCTTTTTCCTTGAAAAGCCGAAGCGTACAAAATGATAAAGGAAGAAATCATGCAGCTCATACGGGCCGATATTTTCCTCTGTTTTCTGCGCAATTTTTCCGTTTTCATCAGGCGGAAGAAGCTCGGGCGAAACAGGCGTATCCAGCACATCATAAAGAATTTCTGCCGTTTTCGTTTCACTTATTCCGGCAACATATTTCACAAGATAACGAACAAGCGTTTTCGGAACAGAGGCATTCACGCCGTACATACTCATATGATCCCCGTTATAGGTGCACCAGCCCATTGCAAGTTCACTTAAATCCCCGGTGCCTACAAGAAGCTTTCCGTGCTTGTTTGCCATATCAAAAAGAATCTGCGTGCGTTCCCTTGCCTGTGTGTTTTCATAGGTTATATCCTTAACATCCGCATTATGCTCTATATCCTTCATATGCTGAATGCAGGCATCCCGAATGCTGATTTCCTTAACCGTTACCCCAAGGCATTTCATTAAATCTATTGCATTGTTATAGGTTCTGTCCGTAGTGCCGAAGCCGGGCATGGTTATACCAAGAATATCGGAATTATCCTTACCGAGCAGCTTCATGGCTTCAACGGCAACAAGAAGTGCAAGGGTAGAATCAAGACCGCCCGAAATACCGATAACGGCACCTGAAGAACCGACATGCTCCATTCTTTTAGCCAGCCCTGCTGCCTGAATGGAAAAGATTTCTCTGCAGCGTTCCTTTCGTTTTGCATCATCGGCAGGAACAAACGGATACGGATCAACAAAGCGATATTTCAGGTCATTGCTTTTATTGTTAATTTTTGTATTTCCAAGGTCTGTAATACTATAATTATAGCATGAATTGAAGCTCATATTCTTCTGACGAAGAGCATTTAGCTTTTCAACATCAATATCGGCAATGGTAATCACATTATCCCTGCTGAAGCGTTCGCCCTCTGCAAGAACAGCACCGTTTTCGGCAACAAGCGTTGCACCGCTGAATACCAAATCCGTTGTGCTTTCATAAACAGAAGCACCTGCATAAACATATCCGCAGATACACCTTGCAGACTGATTTGCAATTAATTCTCTTCTGTATTCTGCCTTGGAAACGTATTCATCACTTGCCGAAAGATTAACAATTACATTTGCACCCTCTAACGCAAGCCTGCCAGACGGAGGCTCGGTTACCCACAAATCTTCACATAATTCAATCCCGACAAATATATCATCACCTAAATCAATAATGGACTTAGAGTTCATTTGACAATCATATTTTTCAATATACAAATCATCATCAACCGTTGAAAACCAGCGTTTTTCATAAAACTCGTTATAATTTGCAAGATTAAGCTTTTGCTGAATTTTTACAATTTTACCATTGCTGACAGCTATTGCGCAATTATACAGCTTGGAATAATAGGAAACAGGCATTCCGACAATAACAACAATATTTTTTCCCTTTGTGTATTCAACAATATCAAAGAGCGCTTCATCTGCTGCATCCTGCAAAGCCTTTGTAAAAAACAAATCGGCGCAGGTGTAGCCTGTTATGGAAAGCTCAGGTGTAACGAGAAGCCTTACCTCCTCGCTTACCGCCTTGTCAATTGCTTTTTTTATTTCTTCTTTATTATAGCTTGGGTTTGCAACCTTAAGTTTAAGAGATGCCGCTGCAACTCTGAAAAATCCGTAATTCATTTTGTCACCACACAATTAAATCAGTGTTATTTTAAATTTAAAGGAGGCCTGCTCATTCGGTTCAAGAATGGTCATTCCCCTTTTGCTTTCAAAGGTTTCGTCCTCATCAAGGCAGGTTGAAATCCCTGTCCAAGGCTCTAAAGCAACAAACGGACCGCCGTTTGCAGAGGACCATACAAGAAGATTATCAAAATCCTGATACTCTATTTTAACACCCCTGCCGTTTTTACCGATCAGCAAAGCGCTTTTGGACTCCATATTGTCAAAAACCATAGCATCATCAACAAAAAGGCTGTGATTCATTCTGATTTCATCCGTGTTTTCAAGCACGGAATAGCGCCTTGCGGTATCAACAAGCCCGGTATGAATATCCGGCCGCAGGCACTTTTTAGTAAGCACCCTGTCAAACCGAACGGAATAATCCTCAAATTCTTCATCATCGCAAAGCGGACAATTGAACGCCGGATGACCACCGATTGTAAACGGAAGCTTTTCACTGCCTGTATTTATAATTGTATATTCCGTTGTAATAGTATTTTCATTTAATGTATATTTTATTTCAAGCGAATAATCAAAAGGAAACTGAGCCTTTGTTTTATCCGTTGCATGCTGAACAAAGACAACAAAATTTTTACCCTGCTCTTTGATTTCAAAAGGATTTATCCTTGCAACACCGTGACGGCTCATACTGCATTCTTTTCCGAATGCCTTTGCTTTTCCGTTTTTCAGAACACCGACAATCGGAAAGCAAACAGGCGCCTGACCGCCCCAGTATTTTTTATCACCCTGCCAAAGATATTCGGTTGCATTCTTTACAAGGGAATGCAGCATTGCACCCTCCTGCAGACACACTGCCCTGCACATATCATTTTCAAGCGTTACGGTCATAACAGCACACCTCTTAATTAAAATCCAAATTCGTTAATTAAAATAATTATAACTTATAATTATTCTTAATGCAATATTGAAAATGATAATGTTATAGTATAGAATAGTAACAGATGATAAGATAAAGGAGAATAATAATGAATATTGACGATTACATTTACGAAGCAATTTTTGAAGAAAAGCAGAAATTTAAAGTTTTTTACGAACTGATTTGGGAACAGTTTAAAGAGGACGGCTTTGTTATTACCGATGAAGAGGGATACGAAATTGATTCTGTTTTCAAGGCTGTTGCACTTCAAAACCTTGTTGGTGAATTCAGCTACAGGATTTACGACGCCGTTAACGAAACGGGCTTTGAAGATGTTATTGAGTATCTGCAGAATCTTGGCATAGACGAAGAAGAAATTACTTCCTACTGCCTTGATAACCCAAGAATTGAAACGGATGACGATGATTTTGAATTAACCGTTAAAAACGCTCTTGATTATCATACAGAGTTGGTTGCAGACAAAATGCTTGAAGAATTTTCGGCAGATGATATTTTTGATTATCTTTTTACCGCAACATATGATTTTGAGCAGGATTTCACCTTTGATTTTGAGGATACGGATGAATTTCAGGCTTTCGTTGATTCAAACACGGAAAGACTTGATGACTATAAAGACGAATATCCATCCGTTATGCGTTGGGTAGAGAGCGGAATGATTTGCTGATAAAAATACAATACCCCACGAGCCTAAACTCGTGGGGATTATTTTTTAGTCTGCAATTCTGTCAATAACAAGCTCGCCGTTATCATTAAATGAAAAATCATAGCTTGCGTATTGAACAGAGCCGTCATTAAAGGTTACTTCAACACTTACGGTATCGTGCGGTAATGCTGTAAAAGACTTATCAGGATTATCAAGAAGTATCTCAGCGCCACCATAATTCCATGAAAATACGCTGCCGGTAATATCCTCGGTTTTATTAAGAACATTTTGAAATGTGTATTCCTTGCAATTTTGCCAATCTTTACCGGATGGGTTAATCTTATAAAATGATTCATTGCTTACAAGACCAACGCCAACAATATTCTCATCAATGCCGGCTGTATCATCGTAAACAAAATCTGCACCTCTGTATTCATCATAGGGCTTTATCGTTTTACCCTTGATATATTCATCATAATCGCCGTTTTGAATATGCTTGTACATAATATCAAGACGCTCTTCAACAGTGTGATGTTCATACTCGGCAGAATACGGAACAATAACATCATAATACATTCCATTATCTCTTAAATAATTGAGCATATCGAAATCCCAAACATGTAAAGTTCCTGTTTCACACTTAATTTTTACTGTTTTAATATTCTCCCCACTGATACCAAAGCTTGAGTTGTCACTTGAGCCGTGTATTTCCAAACCATCTGAAGAAAAGCGTTTTTCAAGTTTACAATCAGGAAAAACAACCGTATGATCATCAATAGGCATTGCTGTTTTTTTATCACTTTCGGCAGCATAAACGCTCATAACAAAATAATTTCCGCTGTAATCCGCATCAGATGAAATAACATTTTCATTGCTGTTGCTGATTACCTTTTTCGGAATGCCGATGCCTATGCCTGCTACAAGAACGGCGCAGCAAAGGACGGTACAAACAGCAGCCTTAAACATGTTTCTGTTTTTCTTTTTTGGCTTTTCGGCATCCTGTACCGCAGCCAAAATCCTTGTTTCCATATAACTGTCCGGTTTAACAGAATTTATACTGTTTTTTAAATCCTCAGGTTTCATTTCCATAATCCTCCAATTCCATTTTTAAAATTTCTCTGCCTCGCTTCAACCGCATTTTTACTGCCGAATTACTGATTTGCAGTGTTTTCGATATCTCGCTTACAGAATAATCATAATAGTAATACAGAATAACGGCCGTTTTATATTTTGCAGGAAGCGCAACAACCTGCTTTATAACATCAAGCTGTGCATCGCTTTCTGTTTTAACAAAATCGGATATTTCAATTTCATCAATCGAAGCATTTTTATGGTCTGATGCTTTCAGCATATCCCTGCATTTATTCTGCATCACTCTGATCAGCCATGCCTTTTCGTGGCTTTTATCCTTGAAAGAGGGGGCATTGTACATCAGCCTGATAAAAACCTCCTGCATGGCATCCTCAGCATCATATGAATTTCCAAAATATAAAAAAGCAATTTTATAAAGCATTTTTCCGTATTGATTGTATTTAGCTTCAAATTTGCTTTTCAGTTGCTCATTATCCATACGAATTCCCCCTTTCACACCTAAAACGATTTAAAAACAAAAATGGTCACAAAAAAAGGATTGATTTCAAAAATCAATCCTTTCAGATATACTAAAATTTATTTACTGCCGTTTTCATCAAAATTCAGAATAGAGGCAATCACAATTTTATAGCCTGTTTCAATCGCCTTCGGAATAAGCCTGTCATAGCTGTCACGGCGGTTGTGATAATAATCGGCCGGAGCCGGATCCATAGCGGCAAGACAGGTTGCAGCTATACCCTCCTGTGTGAATGCAGCAGCATCCGACGAACCAAAGAAAACACTTGCAAGCTTAGCATCCTCATAGCCTGCTTCCTTGGCAGAATTAAGAACAAGATTTGAGAAATTCTTATCATTCTTAACTGTTCCGGTCATATCCTTTGCATAAACATTAAGATATTCCAGATCCGTTAATGTATCACAGCAGAGAACAACTGTTTCAATATCCTTGCTTGTAAATTCATCCTTATGTGCCTTTGCATAAGCCTTTGCACCACGAAGACCTGCTTCTTCGCCGTCTGTAATCATAGCAACAACCTCTGTGTTTTCAAATTCAACACCTGCCATATCCAGCATACGAAGCGCACAGACAGCGGCATAAGTACCTGTTAAATTATCATTTGCACCCGGAGAGATTGTTTTGAAATCAACAAAAAAGAACAAGCCAATCATAAAGACAGCTGTTAAAATATGAAAATAATAAGAATAATTAAGCATAAATGCACCGAAAGAACCCATATCGGCAAAATGAGCAACAATGCAGATAACGGTAATTATAAACGAAAGAACTGCACCGCCGATTGCTCCGCCCATTGTAATGCCCATCAGCGGATACTTGCCCTTACCGTAATAAAGCGGGCGCCATTCATAAGCAGAATCAATATGGCCGCTGATAACAATTCTTCTCTTAACCTCACCCTTCGGCTTTCTTGTTGCAATCAGATTGCGTGCAGTTATTTTCTTATAAAACACATCCGTAAACTGCTTATACATAAGAAATTCAAACACTGTTATCAGCAATCCGATTCCTACAACTGCGCAAACAATACACTGTGCTGCAAAAAAGCCGCTTATAACACCCGTAAGCGCAAGCACAAGCCCTGTAATAACCGCAATAATAATAACAACTGCAACGGTTTTCGTGAAATGCAGAAATGCCTTCGGCGCCATCTTGTATTCTTCAAAATGGGATTCATCGGTAAACTGATCAAATTCTTTCTTCAAATGTTTTTCCGCAGCAAAGCAATTATCATTTCCCGATTCACGCGGACCGTATTTTTTGATTACATTTGTTATTTCCTTTACAGTATAATCAACATTTTCTTTTATAACTGCACTTGGAAAATCTTTAAATTTCATAGTCGTTCTCCTTTACAAAAAGCTGATTTATATAAGCCTTTTGTCATTAATAACAAATTTGTAGTGATTATATCACAAAAATAGATTGACAGCAATAGTATTTAAGTTGTAAAATCATTTTTGATAATTATTTAATATTTCTGCCCGTAGCACAATGGCTAATGCATTTGATTCCGATTCAAAAGATTGCAGGTTCGAGTCCTGTCGGGTGGACCATCAAAGCCGTTCTCAGTGAGAACGGCTTTTTAGAATAGCGCATAAAATGTTTTATCTTGTATTCGCCTGCTGCATTATGATATAATAAGACCAACAAAATTATGGCGGTGTTACTATGAGATTAAATTTTAAAAAAGACACATTCAGAATCATGCAGATTGCCGATGTTCAGGAGGGTTCAAAAATCAGCCCTGATACAATCGCCCTAATAAACGCAGCACTTGACAAAGAAAATCCCGATTTAGTAGTTTATTCGGGAGATCAGATCTGGGGCTATTCGCATTTCAAGGGCAATAAGGAAAAGATTGAAAAGGCATTACGGGAAATCACCGAACCTGTTACATCAAGAAAAATTCCGTTTTCAATCTGCTTTGGAAATCATGACAGGCAGGTTGGCATTTCAAACGAAGAGCAGTTTGAAATATATAAAAAAATTGACGGCTTTATCGGAGAGGACACAGATGGAATTGACGGTTGCGCAAACCACTGCATTGAAATTGCCGATGAGCAAAACATAAAATTTTTACTGTATCTGATAGACAGCAACACCAGCTTAAAAGTCGGCTACGATAATGTTCATGAAAATCAGATTGAATGGTATAAACATACAAGAGATAAATATGAAAAAGAAAACGGAAGTGTTATTCCGTCCATTGTTATTCAGCACATCCCTGTTCCTGAGATTTCGGAACTTTTAAACGAATCCGAAAAAAAGACAAAGGGTGCTGTACGCGGCTTCAGAAACCGTGCAGGAAAGTGGTATACGCTCAACAGAAACAAAGTAAACCAAGAGGCATTTATGAAAGAATCCCCTGCCGATCCGATGGAAAACAGCGGGGAATTTGATGCAATGGCTGAAAAGGGCGATGTAAAAGGAATCTATTTCGGCCATGACCATATCAATTCCTTTAACGGAAAGGTTAACGGAATTGACCTTGGATACACACAGGGTGCAGGCTTCCATGTATACGGCCCCGGTCTTGACCGAGGCGTAAGAATGATTAACCTTCACAAAGACGGAAATTTTGATACATATGATTTAAGATACAGAAATCTTGTTGGCAAAAGGGTTAAAGAAAAAATCCGATACGGCATCTTCCAGATTATGCCCACAAATGTATTTGATGCCGTTAACAGAGCCATTAAAATCCTTGCAGGAATTGCAGGCATCGCAATTATTGCAGTTGTTATATCAATACTGTTAAAATAAAAAACAACCACAAGCGGTCCCCCTCCCTTGAAGTGAGCCCCAAAGTTTAGACAAATAAATAATTAACTTGCAAGAAAATGAGTTCGGTATTGCACCGGGCTCATTTTCTTAATCAATCAAAAAACAAGCCATACATTATAATTCCTAACATAAAAATTGCACAGCCTCGGCTGTGCAATAAAACGCGCGCCTCAACTGTCGCCAAACATAATTTCATATAGCTTTAACAAGCACATAGAAAAAAAGCACGCATTTTTTACTAAATAAAAATGCGTTTATATAAAGCTATAGTATAAAATTATATTTGGCTAATTCAGCATAGCATTATTCAGTTTTAAAGTCAACAAAGCAAAAAAGCGGACGAGCAATGCTCGTCCACACATTTTTTCATATTTATATAAGATATTATCGGGTTTGCTTTTGGAAAATTCACACATAAAACTATTCTTTAACAAATCTGTTAACTATATATTCATTTGCCTGAACCTCTTTGGCATCATCAAGCGCAGAAAGATTTGCTTCGCCGTATTTTCTTTCAAGAGCCCTTGCAATAAGCCAGTCGCAAACCTGTGGGTTTTTCGGAAGAAGCGGGCCGTGAAGATATGTTCCGATAACATTTTTATAAACAACACCCTCATATCCGCTTTTACCGTCATTTCCCGAACCGTAAAGCACCCTGCCGAATGGTTTATTATCATTTATATAAGTTCTGCCCCCGTGATTTTCAAAGCCGACAACCGGCATATCAACAAGCTCACTTTTCAGAACTATATTATCAATCAGCCTGCCCTCTTCCTGTTCGGTATAAATATCAACCAGATTAAGTCCCTCAATCATACCGGCATCTGTTTTATAATACTTTCCAAGAAGCTGATAGCCGCCGCAGACTGCAATAACAACACCGTTATCCTCAACATAATCCTTAAACTCCTTCTGAATCGCAAGAAGATTACGGCATACGATTGCCTGCTCTCTGTCTGAGCCGCCGCCGAGAAGCACTATATCAAGCTTTGTAAAATCAATTTCATCCCCTGTATTGAATTCAATCGTTTCAGCATCTATTCCACGCCATTTGCAGCGCTGCATCATGCAGGCTATATTGCCCCTGTCGCCATATAAATTCAAAAGGTCGGGATAAAGATGCCCGATAGTAATTTTCATATCAGCCATTACTCAGCACCCTCCAATCTTTTTAACGTATCTCTTGTACTGTAAAGTGCGGTATAATTAACAAGCACATAAAGGTTTTTGCAGCCGTTCTCTACCCGTTCGCAAACTGCTTTTTCGACATTCGGCTCACACATGGAATCAATATCTACATATTTCAGACGCAGCCCCATATCATAGCACCGGATTCCGCTTACTGTTATGGAATTGACGTTTGCACCCTTAAACCTGTCAAAATCAACATCCCAGAGCCACGAAACATCCGTTCCGTCCTGTGCATTATCATTGATAACAATAACAACATCCTTGCGCGTTTCATCCTGCATAACGGCGGATATATTCTGATTAAATCCTGCAGGATTTTTTGCAAGGTTTAAAACCGTTTTCGTTCCTTTAATGATAAACTCTTCCATTCTGCCGTTTTCCGGATTGAAATTTTTAAGCATATCATTAAAGTGCTCTGCTTTCATTCCGCCTGTTCGGATTGCCGAATAAGCAGCAAGTATATTATAAACATTGTAAAAGCCTTTATAATTTGCAAAAAGGGTTTTATCCTCAACAGAGAAGCGAAGCCCATCACCAATTTCAACATCATAAGCGTTAAAATCAATTTTCGGGCGGGCAAAATCACACGCCGTACATTTATAATCACCGAGCTGGCTGTAATGATAAAAATTATAATGAAGCGGTGCTCCGCATTTTTTACAGAATCTTCCCTCTCTTATTTCACGTGAGCCTTTATCATCAAGCACCCTCTCGCTTATTCCGTAAGTCACAAAATCATTGCCGCTGTCCATGGCAAGAAAAGCAGAAAGTGCATCATCACCGTTTACAATCACTCTCATATCGGGAGCAGACTGCATGCTTTCCTTAAGAATATTCATTGTAATATCAATTTCGCCGTATCTGTCAAGCTGATCCCGGAAAAGATTTGTAAGCACCATATAATTCGGCTTGAAATGCGGAAAAACCCGCCTTGTGGAAGCCTCGTCAATTTCAATTGAGGCATAATCGGCATCAAGGTTTCCGTTCAGCTTTGCCCCAAGAGCAAAGGCAGCAACAACGCCGTTTAACATATTTGAACCTGTATGATTGCAGATTACGCGAAAGCCCTCCGCCTCAATAGCGGCACAAAGCATATTATTGGTTGTTGTTTTTCCGTTTGTACCACAAACAACAAAAGTATCTTTCTTAACCTGAGCTGCAAGCTCTTTTAAAATAGACGGGCAAATTCGCAATGCAATTTTTCCTGCCCAGGTTACACCGTGCTTATGAAAAATTTTAACACTGATTTTTTCAACTATTTTTGCTGCCCATACAGCAAGCATTCTGCGAAAATTCATAATTTGTTTATCCTTACAATTTAATATCGTTACTTATTATAGAATTATATCAAACTATTTGATAATTATCAATAAAAACCCATGCCGAACAGCAGATAATCTTTACTGCTGATTATTCAAATTGTCCGTATCAATTAAGTTGCTTACATATTCTGTTTTACCTGACAGTACATCATCGTAAAAGCCCTGCTTCCAATCAATATAATCAATACTTTTCTGAAGCTCTGCAACCTTTTCCAGCAGTGCTTCTCTTTTTTTATCAAGAATAATTTTTCTTTCAGGTATTGTTGACGGACCCAAAAGGCAGAGATCAAGATATTCTTTCATTTCCTGAATACTCATTCCGCAGTTTTTCAGACAAACAAGGCTTTTTACCCATGCTATATTTTTTTCATCAAAAATCCTGTAATTATTTTTATTTCTTTTAATATTGGGAATCAAACCCTCATTACAATAAAACTTTAATGTTTCATACGGCATATCCGCCTGCTTACAAACGTCCTTCATTGTATACATATAAATCACCCTAAAAAATTTTTTTAAAAAAGTCTTGGCCGGTAGTTACTACCGTGTTTTATACTTGCATTGTAACAGAAAAAGCATTATGAATCAAGGGGTGATTTAATGAACGATTTTATTTATTCATATCCGACAAAGCAATATTTCGGAAAAAATTCCGCTAAACAGGCATTTGAAGCAGAGCTTTCAAAATACGGCAAAAATGTTATGCTGGCATACGGAGGAGGCTCAATCAAAAAGAGCGGAATATATGACGAAATAATTTCGCTGTTAAAGGATGCGGAAAAAGAGATTTTTGAGTTTTCGGGAATTATGCCGAATCCAACCTATAAAAAGGTTCAGAGCGGTGCAGCTTTTGCAAAGGAAAACAAGATTGATTTCATTCTGGCAGTCGGCGGAGGCTCGGTTATGGACTGCTGTAAAATTATTTCTTCTCAGACATGTACGGATGAAGACATATGGGAGATGGAATTTTCAAAAGGAAAATTTCCTGCAAAGCAAATACCGATGGGCGCAGTTGTTACTGCATCAGGTACAGGCGCAGAACAAAACAGCGGCGCAGTAATCACCAACGAGGAAAAGAAGATCAAAACAGGCGTGTTCGGAGCACACTACAACTTTGCTGTTCTGAACCCTGAATACACATTATCCCTGCCTATGAACAGGTTATTTCGGGTGCATTTGATACACTTTCCCATTGTATGGAAACCTATTTCGGAACAGGCGGCGAATATAATCTTTCGGATGATATAAACGAAGCTGTAATGAAAAGCGTTATCAAAAATATCCGTGCAATTACAGCGGATAACAACGATATAAAGGCAAGAGGCGAGCTTATGTGGGCATCAGCCATGGTCGAAAACGGAATGCTGAAAATCGGAAAAGCAAGAAGATTTGCGGGATGACAATGGAAACAGGTTCAGGTTTAATACGCATATGTTCCGGCGTTCATACGGAGTAAAGCTGACTGAACTGCATCTGGACGATTGGACGATTGCCAAGCTGCTTGGACACAGCGGTGTGGGTGTGGTCAAGCATTATCGAAAAATGAGCAACCAGTTACTTGCGGATGAAACGCGCCGAGCAAGAGAAATGCAGACAAGAATCCTGCTGGAAAACTTAGAAAGATGGGGTGATGAATATGAACAAATACGACAAGATGGTTGAGATTAACCGAGAACGCAGTGATGAAAAGATAACTGCGGCAAGGCTGGCAATCCGAAAGCTGATGGAAAACGGCGAACAAATATGCATACCGCAGCTTATGAAAATGACAGGTCTGTCAAGAGGCTTCTTTTACAAGAATCCGATTATAAGAGCCGAAATCGACCAAGCCGTCGAGCAGGTCGGAATGGTCAATCCTCGAAAACATATATTAGACAAAGCGATGGATGACAGAATCGGTTTACTCATGCAGGAACTCGCCATGCTGAAGCGAGAAAACAATACTCTGAAACAAGAAAACGAGAAACTTAAAAAGGCACTTACCAAAAAAATCCGAAACATTATCAGCAGTCTGTAATATATCCAAAGTACATAACACCAACGGTAAAAATGCCGTTGGCGTTTGCAGTTATAAACTAAGGGTTTATACTCTGAAAACTTATCGAGACTTCTGTGATAATAGCAAATGTGCTATTATTACTAAAAGGCATATCTTTTAATACGAAACAGGTATTTGCAACACCGCCATATAGAAAATATAATTTTAAATGGTAGCTCATGCAGACAAACCGACAGGAAAACGATACAAGAAACACATTTGTGTATGCCGTTAAAGCCAGTGTTTACAAGGAAAAATGAGAGTGGGCTACAGATTATTATCCGAACTGGTGGGGCGATATGCCGATGATTTTATATACCTTTTTTGATACCTATGATTTTTCAGGCAAAACAATCATTCCTTTTAATACACACGGCGGCAGCGGATTTTCTAATACAATAAATTCAATTAAGGAATTAGAGCCTGCTGCAAATGTTAATGATAACGGATATACGGTATCAAGAAATAATGTAAATGAGTCGGAATCGGAAATCATTGCATGGCTTGGAGATTTAGGTTATAATAAATAAAAGCCTTTTATTATTGAATCAAAATGAAAAAAAGATTTCGGAAAATGGCTTTAAATCGGTAAACACTGCACTGAATAATATAAAAATAGTTTTCAGCGTACAAAAATAAACAGTAAGAGGTAATGAATTATGAAAGTATTACTTGTAAACGGAAGCCCCCACAAAAACGGATGCACCTATACCGCACTTTGCGAGGTTGCCAAAGCGCTTAACGAAGCGGATATTGAAACTGAAATTTTCTGGATACAGAACAAGCCGATTGGCGGCTGCATCTCCTGCCATTCCTGCACAAAGCTTGGCAAATGCGTTTTTGATGACGTTGTAAATGAATTCAGGGAAAAGGCTGCGGAAGCAGACGGCTTTGTTTTCGGTTCGCCTGTTCACTTTTCTTCGGCATCGGGAAATATTACAGCCTTTATGGACAGATTGTTTTATTCAGATTTCTGCGGAAACAAAGGACATACATTCAAATATAAACCTGCTGCTGCAATCACATCGGCAAGAAGAGCAGGCACAACAGCAACCTTTGATCAGCTTAATAAGTATTTTACTTTTTCTCAAATGCCTGTCATTTCATCAAGATACTGGAATATGGTGCATGGGGCATCCGCCGAAGAGGTTTTACAGGATGAGGAAGGCATGCAGACAATGCGCATTCTCGGCAGAAATATGGCATACTTTTTAAAATGCATTGACGCAGGCAAAAAGGCAGGAATACCTTTGCCCCAAAAAGAAAAAACCAGATTTACTAATTTTATAAGATAATCCGCACAACACTGAAAGCCTTCCCTTGGGGAAGGCTTTTTATATCAAAAATCCTTTATAATATCATAATTCCTATATTAAAATTCCGTTTTGGTTGACAATACCGTAATGAAAAGATAATCTAAAAAGAAAGAGGTGGTAAAAATGAATGTTTACGAATTGCTGAGTTTAAAAATCATTCCGCAGGAAATTTCGGATTCCATTTATGCGCAGCGGAAAGCCAATACCTTTCATACCCCATACAAGGATGAAATCCGCCTGTTTTCCTGCATAAAGCAAGGCAACCTTGAAATGCTGATAGAACAACTGAAAAACTTTATGGGAAGCGGAATTGTTGTAGGCAATATGTCCCAAAACAACAGCAGGCAGCATAAATATATGGCCGTAAGCTGCATAACCCTTGCAACAAGATATGCCATTCAGGGCGGAATGAATGAAGCCGACGCCTATAATTTCTCCGATGATTTTATACGAACAATGGATACCATTGAAGAACCGATGAAAATTATGGAATATCTTGCCGAAAAAATCATTGAGCTTACAAACCTTGTTGCTTCAAATTCCAAAAGGCTTAAATATTCTCCGCACATAAGAAAATGCATGGCCTATATCAACAAAAACCTGCATAAAAGAATCAATGTAAAGGATTTGGCTGCCGAGTGCGGGCTTTCAGAAGATTATATTTCTCATCTTTTCAAAAAAGAGGTTGGCGATAACTTAAGCAGCTATATCCTGAAGCAGAAGCTTGAGCTTTCAAAAACGCTTTTATTTGAGGATTTTGACAACAGCAAAATCAGCTACACCCTCGGTTTCTGTTCCCAATCGCATTTTATTTCCGCCTTCAAAAAGGAATACGGCATAACACCGGGAGAATTCATTGCAATGAATAAATAAATTAAATTGACTGCCGCCTCATCTTCGTTTATACTGAAGATGAGGCTATTTATATTTTATAAATTTCAAGAGGGTGAAAATTTGGAAAGCAAAAAATATTTAACAGTGAAAGAAAGAGTGTGCTTTACAATCGGTGCTTTCGGGCGTTCGGGAATTTACACACTGATGTCTATGTTTGCACTTGTATTTTTTCAGAACGGAGCAGGATTATCCCTTAAGCAAAGCACTTCCATTATTCTTATAGGCAGAATTTTTGATGCACTGAATGACCCCGTTATGGGTATGATTGTTGACAAAACAAAATCAAAATGGGGAAAAATGAGACCGTATCTGCTTTTTGCACCTATTCCGATTGCAATATGCACAGTGCTTCTTTTCACGGCCCCGTTTGCAGACGGCTCTTCGGCAGCCTTTGCGTGGGCATTATTTACTTACATAATCTGGGGCGTTGCCTTTACCGTACAGGATGTTCCGTTCTGGGGACTGTCATCCGTAATTACACCGCTTGAAAGCGAAAGAACATCCTTTATTTCAACGGCAAGATTAGGCTCTACCTTCGGCGGAATTCTTCCGGCACTTCTTGTTCCTGTCTTTTACCAGTCAAATCTCGGATATAAAACAGGCTTTTTTGTTTCTGCCGTTTTATTCGCCGTGCTTGGCTGTGCGCTTTCAATTCTGATTTTCTTTGTTTCCAAAGAAAGAGTTCCGAAAGCAGACCATACACCGTCCTTTAAGGAAACCTTTGCTGTTATGGGGAAGGATAAGGTGCTGATTATCGTTATTCTTGCATCGCTTCTCGGTTCAACAATGGTAATGGCAAATCAATGTGCCGACTATATCGGAAATTACCTGATTATTCAGAATTATACGGATTTTGCAAAGATATTTGATGCGGCAGGCAATATTCTTCCCGGTGTTGATGCTGCAGCAGCGTATGATTTTTGGATTCCGAGAGGAACCATTGTAACCACCCTGACCGTGGCAATCGGCGTTGGCATGGTGCCTGCAATGGCAGTTTTTCCGATTCTCAGAAAAAAGTTCTCTTTAAAGCAGATTTATATCGGCTCTGCCGCCTTTGGCTTAATCGTTCATCTGCTTTGCTATATTGCTTTTGCAGGCAGTATTCAGAACATAAATATTTATTTTCTTTGGGTAATGCTTTTCCTGATGGGGCTTCCGCTTGGCATTTATAATGTGATTACATATGCACTGATTGCAGATGCGGTGGATTACCTTGAATGGAAAACAGGCGAGCGCCACGAAGGGGTTTGCTTTTCCTTCCAGACATTTTTATCAAAGGTTAATGCAGGCATTGCAACAGCCGTTTTCGGGCAGCTTCTTGACAAATCCGATTTCAAGGCTGTTGATAAATCACTTGTTGATGTTGCAGGAAGACAGATATTTTTCCAGCAGAGCGCAGACACCCAGAAAATGCTTTTGGCGCTTGTAACCATAGTACCCGCAGTTGGATTTTTGCTTACAATTCTTCCCATGATATTCAATGATTATACGGGAAAAACCAAGGAAAAGGCACAGAAAGAGCTTGAAGCTGCAAGAACGGAGAAAATGAATACGAAAAACAAATGATAGAAATTATAAAAGCCGTGTAAAGTTTTAAACTTTACACGGCTTATTTTTATATTTTAGCATATATTGGTGTAAAATTACGCTATATATACTATATATTTGAAAAATCACTAATCTTCAATCCCTAAAAGTGATTGTGCATCCTGACTGTCAAGTACTTCAACTTTACGTAAATTTTTCTGAATAATATCATTTCTGTGGTCTGCTTCATCAAGCACCCTGCCTGCTTCCTCAACTTTTTTCTTGGCTTTCTGCAGAAGATCACCGAATTTGTCATACTGCGTTTTGGCAGCGCCGAGAACCTTCCATACCTCGTTTGCTTTTTTGTTGATTGCCATTGTTCTGAAGCCCATTGCAAGTGAGGAAAGCAGCGCCGTTATCGTGCTTGGGCCTGCAACCATAACGCCATCTGCCTGCAGCTTTTCGGCAACGCCGTTTTTGCTTGAGGTTATTTCTGCATAAAGCCCCTCCGTTGCCAGATACAAAATGGCAAACGGTGTTGTTTCGGGCGTGCTTATATACTGGCGAACAAGCTTTGCCTCATCACGCACTCTTCTTTCAAGCGCTTTTCTGGACTGCTCAACCAATTCGGCATTGCCTGCTTCGGAAGCTTCAACAAGGCGGACATAATCCTCCATCGGGAATTTTGAATCAACAGGAAGATATGTAATTCCGTCATCCTCCTGATTCGGAATGCGGATAGCAAATTCAACCTGACCGTTATATTTCGGGTTTGTTTTAACATTCGTATCATACATACCGGGTATGGTTTCATCCAGAATATTGCCAAGCTGCACCTCTGCCCATGTTCCTCTTGCCTTAACATTTGTAAGCACCTTGTTCAAATCGGCAACCTTATCCGTAACACCGGAGGAAAGCTCCTTCATTTCGCCAAGGCTTTTATAAACATTCTGAAGCTGTTCGGAAACCGTTTTAAATGAGGCATTCAGACGCTGATTCAATGTATCCGTAAGCTTTTCATCAACGGTTTTGCGCATTTCCTCAAGCTTTTGTTCGTTACTGTTCTGCATAAGAAGAATAGACTCGCTGATTCTTTTCGTCTGCCTTTCGGCATTATCATTCAAAGATTCGTTAATTTTAAGCATCTGCTCATAATTCTTTTCCGTTAAGCCGTGCATCTGCTCCGAAATGCTGCGGAATTCCTCTCTTGACTGCTTTGCATTGATATCAAGCTTCTGATCCAGAAGAGAAATACCATTTATAGCAGAATGATCAGCAACAGGCTTATTCCTTGAAATCATAACAATTGCTGCAATAACAAGCACAATTAAAACCACCAGCAGGGCAATTATAAAAATATCCATATGTAAACCTCCGTTTTTTATACAATTATTCTATCATACTTAATTGTTCAAAACAACAAAATATTTCTTTAGTACAAAAAACGGGACAGATAATTTTTATTTATCCTTTTTATCCTCTTCGTCTTCCATTTTTGCAATCATCAGCTCAGCCTTATATATTAAAGGATACGTAAAAGCGAGAACTAAAAGCACCACCCCAAATATAAAGCAACAAAAACTTTCTAACTCTAAATCAATATGATTTTGCACATCTATTAGAGTAATAATAGCATAACATATGCTAACTACAATTGAAGCACCGAATAGCCATATTCTTATTTCAGATAATTTTTTCATAAAACCACCTCTTTTGTTAATGATACAATTATATGGTATTGTCAAAGTATTGTCATAGTGACACTACTTTTTATTTTTTGTTAAAATGTACAAAGAGGTGATTTTATGCCATCAAAACATCCACAGTACACATTAAGAATTCCGCAGGAACTGCTTGACAAACTTCACTATATTGCAGAGTATAACGCTCGTTCCTGTAACAAAGAAATTGAAAGACTTATACGAATTCATATTAAAAATTTTGAAAAAGTATATGGAGAAATTACAAGAGAAGATATTGAAAACTTTAATAGAAATCAATCATAGTTATAGCAATATTATGAGCAATAATCTTAAAAAACTTAGAAAAGAAAAAGGCTTATCACAAATAGCAATGCAGATAGAAACAGGCATTGACCAAGCCTTGATTTCAAAATTTGAAAATGGAGAAAGAATACCTCCAACGGATACTTTAATTCTTCTTGCAGATTTCTTTAATACGAATATTGACTATCTTTTAGACAGAACAGATAATCCTAATAAAATATAACAACGCTTTTTGATGCATTCAAAAAGCGTTTTTTCTTTGTTGATATTGATTAACATACTTTGCTGTGGTAAAATATCGCAAGAGGTACAAGATTATGGAAAAATTATGGAAAAAGAATTTAAGAGATATTGAGCCGTATGTTCCCGGTGAGCAGAGCAAAGAGCAGAACATTGTAAAAATCAATGCAAATGAAAACCCCTATCCCCCATCTCCAAAAGTAATTGAAGCTATCAGGAATTTTGACAGCAGCAATTTAAGATTTTATCCCGATGCAAACGCATCGGAATTCAAAAGAGCCGTTGCCGAATATTACAATGTTGAAACGGAAAATGTATTTTTGGGAAACGGATCTGACGATGTTATTGCCCTTGCCTTTCAGGCATTTTTTAACAGTGAAAAGCCGATTGTCTACCCCGATATTACTTACAGCTTTTATCCTGTATGGTGCAGGCTTTTCAATATTCCTTACAAAACCTATCCGCTGAAAGATGATTTTCGAATAGACGTTGAAGATTACAGAGAAGAAAACGGCGGTGTTGTAATTCCCAATCCAAATGCGCCAACCTCACTCGGAGAGGGGCAGGCTTTTATAGAAAAGCTTATGGAATACAATAAAGACAGCGTTGTTATCATAGACGAAGCCTATGTTGATTTCGGCGGTTTTTCCAGCGTTGGACTTACTGAAAAATACGAAAATCTGCTTGTTACGGGCACATTTTCCAAAAGCCGAAGCCTTGCCGGAATGAGAATAGGCTATGCAATCGGAAGCAAGGAGCTTATTTCCGTTCTTGAAGCCGTTAAGAATTCATACAACAGCTACACGGTAAACAGCATTTCGATGGCAGCAGGCACAGCCGCTATCCGTGATAAGGAATACTTTAATGAAACGGTATCCAAGGTTATCAGAACAAGAGAAAGAGTAACCAAAGAGCTTATAAGCCTGGGCTTTACCGTACTTGATTCCCAAACAAACTTTTTGTTTGCTGCAAACGAGAAGCTTGATATCAGAAATTATTTTGAATGGCTTAAAACACAAAAGATATTTATCCGTTATTTCAATCTTCCGAGAATCAACCGCTATGTCCGCATAACAATAGGAACAGACGATGAAATGGATATCTTCCTTGAAAAAACAAAGGAATTTTTAAGCAAATAAGTTTTTTGGCACAGCAGCAGTCTTATACAATAATCTATAAAAAATTCGGGAGTAAAGCATTATGGATAACATTTGTTTGGCATATATTTCCTGCAACTGTTCCTATAGCCGTGATTTTGAAAAACAGCTAAAAAAAATAGATTTTAAGCAGCTTACACATATGGCGATTGCCTTTGCAACCATCCATGAAGAAAACAGCCTTCCCTTTTTATCATCCGATGTCATAAACGGCATTCAGAAAATACAGGCCGAAATCACTGCTCAGAATGCAGATACAAAGCTTCTTTTGTCTGTCGGCGGAGCCGGATGCGACGGCTTCTGCCAAGCATCCTCCACTGACTCATCCAGAAAGCATTTTACAAAAGAAGTTATAAAGCTGATAAATGAATTCAGCCTGGACGGCATTGATATTGATTGGGAATTTCCCGGCGAATCGGCTTTGGGAATTGCAAGCTGCAAAAACTGCAAAGAAGATTTTATTTTGCTTTTGGAGGAGCTCAGACAGCAGCTAAAACCGCCTTTATTATTAACCGTTGCGGCAGGCTCAAACCGATATTTCGGAATTGATATTAAGCGAATGAGGAAAGTCGTTGATTACGTTTTTGTAATGACGTATGACCTTGGCCCGATGCATTCAAGCATATACCTGTCAAAGCTTTTTATCAATATGTGGAATATTTTGGGAATACCCAAAAACAAGCTTTGCATAGGCGTTCCCCTTTATGGAAGAAAATTGAAAAATTTGAAGGAAGATATGAGCTTCAAAAAGCTTTCCAAAGGAAAAATAACACGATTACTCGGGCAGAGTTTTTCCTATTATAAGGGCTGCAAATGGTGCTTTGATACGGAAAAGGATGTGAAAAAGAAAGCATTGTGGGCACAGAAGAAAGGTTTGGGCGGTATCTTCTGCTGGGAAATCAAAGGCGATGATCATAACCGTATTCTTAATGCAATGAACGGAAAAACATCCTGATAAAATTCTAAATAAAGTACAAAAAAAGCCACAAAGGGACACCCTGCATAAAGAATAATTGCTAAAAAATATGGAGAATACGGCAAACTGCTGCGTTAAAATCATAGTGAGGGCGTCAGCCCGCCCTATGATTTATGCCTTGCATTTTATCCATACCTCATATTTTTTAGTGCGAAGCAGTTTAAATGAACTGATTTTGTTCAGATTCAATTAATAAATCCCGGTGCATACTTTCGTATTCACCGGGATTTTTAATTCGTAGATGGGCAAAATCAGAAAATTTAAACCAAATACTTCTTTACGTAG
>DESD01000032.1 GCA_002361935.1 Ruminococcaceae bacterium UBA3323
TGTTTCGAATTGTTCAAAAAATTAATTTTTTATTTATATGTTTGTATATTTTGCTGTAAATATTACTTTTATAAATGCAAATAATATTATCAGACAGAAATGAATTGTCTATTTTATTAAAAGGAAAGGAAAAGTATCATGCCGGATTTATTTAATTTAACGCCTGAAATGAATGATTACTTTAATGCATTGCCGAAGGGAATGCAGGAAAACGTTATTCAAAGCGGTGCAAAAATAAACAGCTTAGCTGATTTAAAACAAGTTGTAAAGGAGCTTTCGGGAAATGAAATATCCTGAAAAAGATAAGGCAGTATCTTCTCCTAAAGGAAGTTATAGGAAAAAATACCACCTTAAATCATCAATCACAAACAAGTATTGTGTAAGTGTAAGCAATCCTACCGTTCAGCCGGATGCACGAACTGAAATGGGCGTGCCGATTCCAAGCCTTGAAAATATTGAATATTCCAAGGAATATCAAGAGGAAAATCAAAGATAAAAAATCCTGTGTTTGCATAAGCAAGCACAGGATTTTTTGTTATTACATATGGAAAATAAGGTCGTCACTCTTTTTATTGAAAATCCATATTCCCAAAAGCAGGGAACCGAATGCCCAAGCCGATGCGCCTAAAAGCAAATCCATATCCATTGGTTTGCCATAATAAACGCATTGTCTGAACAGCTCCATAATATGATATATCGGGTTAATTTCTATAAGTGTTCTTGTCCATTTTGAAGTGATTGTATCTATGGAATAAATAATCGGAACTGCATAGAACAATAATGTGCAGAAAACATCCCATATATATTTTACATCTCTGAAGTAAACCTGAAAAACTGCAAGAATAAGGCCTACGCCTGTTGTAAAAATCAGAAGCAGCAAAAGCGGAACGAAAAACAAAAGAGCATATCCGTTCAAAACAAGCGACTCTCCGCCCGAAATGCCCGTAAATCTGAAAAATATCCAAACACATACGAAGCATAAAAGAGATATGGCCAGATTTACAAAGGTGGAAAGTATCGAAGAAAGCGGATAAATGTACTTGGGCACATAAACCTTTTTTATAATAGGTGCATTTATTCTGAAAGACATAAGCGCAGCTTTTGTGGATGTAGTAAAGAATTCAAACAAAAGCCTTCCTGTGAATAAATAAACGGGGTAGCAGACAATGTTTCCTCTTTTTCCTAAAATACTGCTGAAAACAACAGAAAGAACAATCATATTCAAAAGAGGCTGAACAAAGCTCCAGAAAATTCCGAGCACGGAATCACGGTATTTTAGTTTTATACTCTTTCGTGTTAATTCACGAAGAAGCGATCTGTACTGTTTGAATGTATTCAAAAAAGTATGCTCGCTGTTTTTTGTTTTTTCCATTTAAAACCTCAATATACATCAAAAAGTATTGTTCATTATAGCACAAACAAGTTCCAAGTTCAATATTGTATAGTTTACAGATTTGTAAATAATTTATTCATATTTTGGGCAAAAGTAACAAGGGTTAACAATGTAAGCGGCTTCTGTTCTTATCTGAATAAATCTGCAATATAAACGGCGGTTTTTCTTGCGGATTTGTCGCCGTCAACTATAAAATCGGCTGCGGCAAGATATTTTTCCCGCCTTTCTTCATAAAGACTTTTTGCATTTTCTCTGTTTTGAAAAAGCGGTCTGGAGGCACCGTCACCAACGCGTGTGCATATAACATCAAAGGATGCATCAAGAAAAACAACCTTTGCTCCCTTTTTTAATGCTTCAACATTTCTGTTAAAGGTCAGGGCTCCGCCGCCGGTTGAAATAACTGCGTTTTTAAGCTCTGCTGCCTTTTGACAGATTTCAAATTCAAGCTCTCTGAAATAATCTTCGCCTCTTGCGGCAAAGATTGCAGGAATGGAAATTCCTGTTTTTTCTTCTATCATCTCATCGGTATCAACAAATTTGCGACCCATAATTTTAGCAAGCTCTTTTCCTACAACGGTTTTTCCTGCTCCCATAAATCCGCAAAGTGCAATATTCATTATTTTTCAAGCTCCTTTTTGGTTGTTTCAATAACCTTTTGTATGTCATTTTCGGTAAATTTAACATCGTTCCAGATTTCTTCTGCAACAGCAGCCTGCCAAACAAGCATGGAAAGCCCGTTTGAATACTTAAGTCCGGCTTCTTTCGCATATTTTATAAGCAATGTTTCCTCCGGATTATAAATAGCATCAAAAACAGCATTTGCCTTTTGGATGATTTCCTTTGGAAGAACACAGGCATTTATATTCGGATGCATCCCGACAGGTGTTCCGTTTATAATAAGATTATAGCTTTCCTTTACATCTTTAAGATTTAAAACCTCAGCCTCCTTATTCAGCCTGCTTTTGATTTCTTCTGCTAAAATTTCAGCTGCAGGAATATCCTCGTCCCTTACTGCAATTGTTAAATTGCAGTCTGCAAGCACAGCTTCAAAAGCAAACATTCTTGCAACTCCGCCGGAGCCGCAAAGCAGAACATTGCCGGATAAATCAATATCCGCCATTTGAATTGCACGCAGAAAGCCGTGGCAGTCTGTATTGTATCCTTTCAGCTTATTTCCGGTTTTAACAGTGTTAACTGCACCGAAGAGAGCGGCCCTTTCATCAAGCTCATCCAGAAAAGGAATAACATTGATTTTATGGGGAATAGTTACATTGAAGCCGCAAAGTGCCGTAAGCTTTGAAAATTCACGGTTTATATTGTCCGGAGCAATCTCAAAAAGCTTGTATTCTCCGTTTATGCCGCATATTTTAAACAATTCTCTGTGGATAACAGGGGATAACGAATGGCCTAAAGGGTAGCCGATAAGTCCGAATGATTTCATAAATACGTACCTTTCTTATGCAATATTTTTTAAGCTTTTCGGAAATTCAAAAATATAGTTTGAATTTAATACGCTGAGCTATTGACAACTTAGTCTAAATTTTATAATATGATAATAACACAACAGTTAAATATTAACAACTATTATTTTTGTTTAGGAGTGACCGGTTATGGTATTTGAAAAAATTAAAGAAATTCTTGCTGAGCAGCTTGATATCGAGAATGCAGAATCCATTACTTTAGACAGTCTTCTTGTTGAAGACCTCGGAGCAGACAGCCTTGATTCAATTGATATTGTTATGAGCGTTGAAGATGAATTCAAGCTTGAGGTTCAGGTTCCGGATGAGGTAATTGAATCAATGAATTCAGTTGCAGATATCGTGAACTATATAGAAAATAATATGTAAATTAATTTACATTTTATTGACATATGTAATTGAAAATATTAAAATAGAAGAGTGAGCATTAGCTTACTCTTTATTTTTTGCACATAGGTGCGCAGAGGGGGAAAAATTTTGACTGAAAAATATATTATGGCGCTTGATCAGGGTACAACAAGCTCAAGAGCCATTATTTTCAACAAAAAAGGTGAAATTGTTGCTAAGGCACAAAATGAATTTACACAGTTTTATCCGCAGAATGGTTGGGTAGAGCATGATCCTAATGAGATTTTATTTTCCGAAATGGAGGCTATTCTTTCTGTTTTAAGGCAGGGAAAGGTTGATCCCAAGGATATTGCGGGTATCGGTATTACCAATCAGCGAGAAACAACAATTGTTTGGGATAAGGAAACAGGCAAGCCTGTTTATAATGCAATTGTTTGGCAGTGCCGCCGAACGGCAGATTATTGTGAGAAGCTGAAGGCAGAGGGATTAAGTGACTATGTTAAGGATACAACGGGTTTACTGATAGATGCATATTTCTCTGCAACAAAAATAAAATGGATTCTTGATAATGTTGAAGGCGCAAGAGAAAAGGCCGAAAACGGCGAGCTTCTTTTCGGTACGATTGATACATGGCTTATCTGGAATTTAACGGTTGGCAAGGTTCATGTTACGGATTACAGTAATGCGTGCCGTACAATGCTGTTTGATATTGATAAGCTTCAGTGGGATTCCTATCTCTGCGAAAAGCTCGGCATTCCGATGTCTATGCTTCCTGAGGTAAAGCCGTCAAGCTGTATTTACGGCGAATGTGCGAAATTCCCGGGTATGGAGGATATAGCCGGTATTCCGATTGCAGGCGCTATCGGAGATCAGCCGGGAGCACTTTTCGGTCAGGGCTGCTTTGAAGAGGGGCAGGCTAAGAATACATATGGAACAGGCTGCTTCCTGCTTCTGAATACGGGAGAAAAGAGAATCAATTCCCGTTCCAATCTTTTAACAGGCGTTGCATGGGGGCTTAACGGTAAGGTTACGTATGATTTGGAGGGCTCCGCGTTTAATGCAGGCTCGGTAATCAAATGGCTTCGTGATGAAATTGAACTTATAAAGGATGCCCCGGAATGTGACGAGCTTGCCAGTGCCGTTGATGATTCTAATGGTCTTTATTTTGTTCCTGCGTTTACAGGACTTGGTGCTCCTTACTGGGATATGTATGCCCGCGGCTGTATGATTGGCTTAACACGCGGTATCAACAAAAAGCATATTTGCCGTGCCGTGCTTGAAAGCATTACGTATCAGATGACTGATTTGCTTGAGGCTATGATGAGCGACAGCGGAATTCTTCTTAAGGATTTAAGAGTAGACGGCGGTGCCTCTGTTTCGGATATTATGATGCAGATTCAGGCGGATATGACGGGCGTAAATGTAAACCGCCCTATAAACCGTGAGGCTACTGCACTTGGTGCAGCTTATCTTGCCGGTCTTGCAACCGGTGTCTGGAAGGATACAGCGGAGATTGAAGCAAACCGTAAGGTTGATAAAATTTTTGTTCCGTCCATGGAAGAATCCAGGCGAAATGAAATGTATGCAAACTGGAAAAGAGCTGTTGAACGTTCAAGAAATTGGGAAAGATAATTTTAGTTGGGTATTCCGGCTTTATTAATAAAAATATTTATATTTAAGGAGAAGAATTTATGTCTAAAGTAATTTGTCCATGGAATCTTATTTCTGATTTTGTAACGGATGCATTTGTTGGTTACGGAGTTCCGAGAGAGGAAGCAGAAATCTGTACAGATGTGCTTCTTGAGTCAGATAAAAGAGGTATAGAAAGCCATGGCTGCAATCGTTTTAAGCCTATCTATATAGACAGAATTGTTGCAGGCATTCAGCAACCGACAACTGAATTTGAAGTTTTAAAGGAAACACCGACAACCGCTGTTATTGACGGTCATGACGGTATGGGTCAGGTTATCGGTGTAAAAGCAATGCAAATGGCAATTGATAAGGCAAAGCAGTATGGTATGGGTATGGTTGCTGTTCGCAATTCATGCCATTATGGTATTGCAGGCTATTATGCAACAATGGCAACGCAACAGGGCTGTATCGGCATGACCGGCACAAATGCAAGGCCGTCCGTTGCACCAACCTTTGGTGTTGAGGGTATGTTCGGCACAAACCCGTTTACAATCGGTATTCCTACGGATGAAAAATTTGATTTTATCTTTGACTGTGCTACTTCCATTACCCAGAACGGTAAAATTGAATATTATGAAAGAATCAAAGAGGATGTTCATCCGGGTACAATTATCGGAAGCAACGGTGAGCCTATTGAGGGTGATGCAGGTGTTGCTCTTAAGAAAATCCGTGCAGGTGAGGCTGCACTTACAACGCTTGGAGGGATCGGTGAAGCTCTCGGCGGATATAAGGGTTATGGCTTTGCTATGGCAGTTGAACTGTTTTCTGCTATGCTTCAGGACGGCGAATACGGAAAAGCGCTTGACGGTAAAGATGAAAACGGAAATATAAGACCATATCATCTCGGCCATTATTTTATTGCTATTGATACAGAGCATTTCCTTGGTGAGGACATCGCAAGAAAGAAGGCCGGGGATATTATCCGTTCTGTTCGCAATTCCAAAAAGGCTCCCGATGCAGAAAGAATTTATACAGCAGGAGAAAAGGAATATGAAATCTGGAAAGAACGTGAAAACAGCGGTGTACCGATTACCGATGCAGTTCAGAAGGAAATTGTAGAAATCCGCAACAAGCTTGGTCTTGATTATGTTTTCCCTTGGGAAGAGGGTTACACACCTTATCCCGAGAAGGTTAAAGCATCATCACATATTGAAAGAAAATAATTTATATAAAAGAGGACTCTAATTATGGATTACAGAAAAGAATCATTGAAGCTCCACGGAGAGTGGAAAGGTAAAGTTGAAGTTGTTGCAAGAGCAAAGGTGAATGATAAGGATGCGCTTTCTCTTGCCTATACTCCCGGTGTTGCAGAGCCATGCCTTGCAATTCAGGACGATTATAAGAAGAGCTGGGAATTAACACGCCGCTGGAATATGGTTGCCGTTATTACGGATGGCACAGCCGTTCTCGGTCTTGGTGATATCGGCCCTGAGGCAGGTATGCCGGTTATGGAAGGCAAATGTGTGCTCTTTAAGGAATTCGGTGATGTTGATGCTTTCCCTCTGTGCGTTCGTACAAAGAATGTTGATGAGTTTGTGCAGACGGTATATAATATCAGCGGCTCATTCGGAGGCATCAATCTTGAGGATATAGCTGCTCCAAGATGCTTTGAAATAGAACAGAAGCTTAAGGAAATGTGCGATATCCCGATTTTCCACGATGATCAGCATGGTACTGCCGTTGTTGTTTCGGCTGCTCTTATCAATGCAACAAAGCTTACAGGCAAGCCTCTCAGCGAATGCAAGGCTGTAATCAATGGTTCGGGCGCAGCAGGCATTGCGATTGCCAAGCTTTTAATGTCGCTTGGTCTTAAGGATGTTATCCTTTGTGACAGAACGGGTGCTATTTATGAGGGCAGAGAAGGTCTTAACTCTTCCAAGGCAGATATTGCCAAGGTTACAAACAGAGGAATGACAAAGGGAACTCTTAAGGAAGCAGTTGCAGGAACAGATGTGTTCATCGGCGTTTCCGCTCCCGGTGTTCTTACGCAGGAAATGATTAAAACAATGAATGCTGATCCGATTGTTCTTGCTATGGCAAATCCTACGCCGGAAATTATGCCGGATGAGGCTAAGGCAGCAGGCGCTAAAATTGTTGGTACAGGCCGTTCGGATTTCCCGAATCAGATTAATAATGTTGTTGCCTTCCCCGGTATTTTCCGCGGTGCACTTGATGTTCGTGCAAGCCAGATTACAGAGAATATGAAAATAGCTGCCGCTTATGCGATTGCTTCTCTTGTCGATGAAAAGGATCTGAATCCGGATTATATTCTTCCGTATGCTTTTGATGAAAGAATCAAGGATACAGTAGCATCAGCAGTTGCAGAAGCCGCTAAAAAAGACGGCGTAGCCAGAATTTAAGTTTAAATTAAATATTTTTTACTGCCACCGGGTAGTAAAATGCATAGCAATGAGGCGTAATCACAGTTGGAATTATGCATTATTGCGCAAAGCATTCGTACATTTGTCGTTAGGTCTTTGAAGACAAGTGTAGGAATGCTTTTTTTGTTGGAGGTACTTATGAAAATTTGCAGTAAGCTGTCAAAAACGGAATTCGTTATATGGCTTTTTTCCGTTTTCTTCATTTCAGTTTCATTTATATTTGTTGCTCAAAAGGATTATTTAACACTCACTGCTTCTCTGCTCGGAGCAACTGCTTTGATTTATGTTGCAAAAGGCGAACCGCTGGGGCAGATATTAACGATTGTTTTCAGCGTTTTCTATTCTGTTATATCGTTTAAATTTCATTATTACGGAGAAATGATAACCTATCTTGGAATGACCGCACCCATCGCACTTATAAGCACAGTTTCATGGCTGAAACATCCATATAAAAAGGGTGAGGCGGAGGTTAAAATATCAGAGCTCGCAAGGAATAAAATGGTTTTAATGATTGCTTTAACGGCTTTGGTTACCTTTGGCTTTTATTTCATTTTAAAGCATTTTAATACAGCCAATCTGATTATGAGTACGGTTTCAATTGCAACAAGCTTTTCGGCATCCTATTTGATGCTTTTCAAAAGTCCATATTATGCCGTTGCCTATGCAGCAAATGATGTTGTTCTGATTATTCTGTGGGTGCTTGCAGCTATGGATGATACTCAATATCTGCCGATGATTGTATGCTTTTTCATATTTTTCATTAATGATTTGTTCGGTTTTATAAGTTGGCAAAAAAGAAAAAAACAGCAGAAAATTTAATGTTCCTGCTGTTAGACATTTTATTCTTCTTTTAAATACCATTCAAGCTTTTCAGCAGGAATGATTTCATAATTGTTTTCGCCGTTACCAATTCTTAAAATAACATTTTTAATGCCTGCCTGTATAATCATTCTGGCACAAAGGGGACAGGGTTTAGCTTTATGTACGGAGCAATCATCGGGATTAACACCTGCAAGGTATAAATCAGCACCTATAGTTTGTTCTCTTGAACAATTGAGTAAAGCATTTGCTTCTGCGTGTATTGCACGGCACATACCATAGCCTTCTCCTTGATGCAGATTTCTTTCAATTCTTGGGCATCTGCCGATATCGCAGCAATCCTCAAACCCTCTTGGAGAACCGTTGTAGCCTGTTGAAATAACAGCATCATCCTTAACAATGACAGCGCCGTATTTTCTTTTTATACAAGTGCTTCGGTAAGCAAAGCTTTCGGCACAATTTAAATAGGTATCAATTTTTGAAATTCTTTTATTTTTATCAGGTATAACCATTATATTTTCCTCTAAATCAATTTTGATATGATTGTGTTTGAAACCAAAAAGCCTTTTGGTGTGAATGAAATATTTTCGCCGTTTTCTTTCATATAGTCTGCGTTGATATACGGCGTCAAATCCCTTTTTATAAGGGATTTTTTTATGCCTTTTGACAATCTTAATCCAAGCATGATCTGCTCTTCTTCGCTTCCGCCTGCACCGTCATCAATGATGTTGAAATCTTTATCATAATAAAATCGTCTGCCGTTCCAGAAGCTGTGTGCCGATTTGCCGATGCCGAGATAGGGGATAAGGCGCCAGTATTTCGTATTGTGCCTGCTTTCATAGTTCGGTTTTGCGAAATTACTGATTTCATATTGATAAAAGCCGATTGCCGAAAGTGCGTCAACAGTTTTTAAATACATATCGGAAACGCAGTCCTCATCAGGCAAATCAAGCTTATTCTGCAGTTTATAAAACGGGGTGTTTTCCTCAATCTTAAGCATATATGCAGAAATGTGGGTAACATCTGTTTCTTTTATGAATGCAAACGTTTCATTAAGTCCCTCCAATGTCTGCTTCGGTGTGCCGAGCATCAGATCAAGGCTGATGTTTGTTATTCCTGCATTTTTTGCATCAAAAATTGCTTTGGCAACCTCCTCTTTTCCTGCCCGCCTGCCAAGCGCAAGACGTTCGCTTTTAACTGCGCTTTGCATGCCAAGCGAAATTCTTTTTATGCCGTAATCCGCATATTGCCTGAAATCTTCTTCAAGATTTTTGCTTGGGTTACATTCAATCGTGATTTCCGAATTGCTGGCTATGTTAAATGCTTTTTGTGCAGAGTCAAGAATATTTCCGATTAACTGCGGCTCTAAAATACTTGGTGTTCCTCCGCCGAAATACACTGTGTCAAATTCAGCTCCTTTGTACTTTTCAAATTCTTCCGTCAATCGCTTTACATAGTTTTGCGCAAGCTCTTTTTCGTATTTAACGGAATAAAAGTCACAGTATGGGCATTTGTTGCTGCAAAAAGGAATGTGAATATATAAACCTGCTTTTTCTATTTTAATCACCGCCAATATTTTATATAGTGCTAAATTGAGAATAAAGTATAAAAGGAATAGATTAGTGCGCCTATAGCAGCTATAGTTGTTGTAATTTCAAGAAAGTTTGCATATATTGAAACCAGATTCGGGTGTTTTCTTTTAAGAAAAAATCCCGGCAGTGCAAAAATACTTACTAAAATAAATGCCGAAACAGGATAAAAGAAGCTTTTAAGGGAATTGAAATTACCGGAAAGTAAGCAGAAGATTCCTATTGCAATACTTATTCCTAAAAAAGCTAACAAAAACCTTGTGTTTTTTTGTTTTTTGCTGAGGTTGTCAGACAGACAGTATTTATAAAAAGGTAAATAAAAGTCTGTAACTGTATATAATACTTCTCTTTCAAATTCAAGATAATCCTTGCAGATATCAACAAATTTATTGCCATTTGTTTCGCTGTTGTTTATTTTCTCCCAATACTGTGCTTCATCAAAAGCTCTGTTGCTGGTGTTATCCTTTTGAATTTCTTTGCAAAGCTTTATAGAGCCGTTTAAGCGTTCTATTTCTTTCTGAAGATTATCAATGCTTTGAGAAACAGCCTCTTGCAATTCTAATTTTTCGTCAAAAATCTTTTTGATATCAGCTACGGATATACCAAGCTTTCTGTAAACAATAATCTTTTTTAAAACAGCAACATCATCATTGCTGTAATTTCTGTATCCGTTTTCTTTTCTTTTCGGATTAAGTAAGCCCTCTTTTTCATAAAAACGGATATTTGCTCTTGAAATATTTAATGCCTTTTCTAATTCCTGAATTTTCATTATATCACCTCATAAGGGGATTATAAAGTATGAACTTACTTTACAGTCAAGAGCAAATATGCTTTTTTACAATTATTTTTATGAAAACCTCCCTCATCAGAGGGAGGTTTGGGATTTTTAATTACAGATTATTTTTTTCTGCTTTCAGCCTTAAGTCTAAGCTGCTTATCCAAAATGGTCTTGCGAAGTCTGATTGATTTCGGTGTGACCTCAAGAAGCTCATCATCTGCAAGAAATTCCATACTCTGTTCAAGTGAAAGCGTAGTCGGAGGAACAAGCTTCAATGCTTCATCGGAACCGCTTGCACGGGTATTTGTAACATGCTTTTTTTTGCATACGTTACAGATGATATCCTCGTTTTTAGCACATTCGCCGACAATCATACCTTCGTATACATCAACGCCGGGACCGACAAAGAGCCTGCCTCTGTCCTGTGTATTCCAAAGACCGTAGCCTGTTGTTGTGCCTGTTTCGTGAACAACGATTGAACCTCTTGTTCTTGTTGCAATATCGCCTGCATAAGGTTCATATCCGCTGAAAAGCTGGTTCATAATGCCGTTGCCGTTTGTGTCTGTTAAAAATTCGCTTCTGTAGCCGATAAGACCTCTTGACGGAATTTTGATTTCAAGATGTGTCATTCCGGTTGTGCGTGTATCCATAACGGCAATTTCGCCCTTGCGAGAGCAGAGCTTTTCAACAACCGAGCCGACATATTCTTCGGGAACTTCAATGATTGCAAGCTCAACAGGCTCAAGCGTCTGACCCGTTTTTTCATCCTTTTTCATAATAACCTGCGGGCGGGATACCTGAAATTCATAGTTTTCGCGGCGCATGGTTTCAATCAGAATGGAAAGGTGGAGCTCGCCTCGTCCGCTGACCTTGAATGTATCCATGGAATCTGTTTCCTCAACACGCATGGATACATTGGTTTCAACCTCTTTGAAAAGACGTTCACGAATGTTTCGGCTGGTTACATATTTGCCCTCTTTGCCTGCAAACGGAGAGTCGTTAACAATGAAATTCATACTGATTGTAGGCTCGTCAATTTTTACGAAAGGAAGCTGCTCTACGCATTCAGGGTCGCATGCAGTTTCGCCGATGTTTAAATCCGGAATACCTGCAACGCAGATTAAGTCGCCGACGGTTGCTTCTGTACAGGGCACTCTTTTTAATCCCTCAAACTGATAAAGCTTTGAAATTCTGATGTTTTCACGGCTTTCGTCCTGCTTGCATAAAACATAAGGCGCATTTGCCTTAACGGTTCCCCTTTCAACACGTCCAACGCCGATTCTTCCAACATAATCGTCATACTCAAGTGATGAGAAAAGAATTTGTGCAGGACCGTCGGGATCTCCTTCAGGAGATGGAATATGGTCTAATATTGCATCAAGAAGCGGACGCATATCGCCGTCACGTACGGAAGAATCCAGGCTTGCATATCCGTCCTTTGCAGATGCGTAAACAACAGGGAATTCAATCTGGTTATCATCTGCACCAAGCTCAATGAAAAGATCCAGCACCTCATCTATTACCTCATCGGGTCTTGCACCGTCACGGTCTATTTTGTTGATTACAACAAGTGGGGTTTTATGTAAGCCTAGTGCTTTTTTCAGCACAAAGCGTGTTTGCGGCATACAGCCCTCAAATGCATCAACAAGAAGAAGAACACCGTCTACCATGGTTAAAATACGCTCAACCTCGCCGCCGAAATCAGCATGACCGGGGGTATCAACTATATTAATTTTAGTGTCTTTATAGTGGATTGCCGTGTTTTTTGAAAGAATTGTAATTCCGCGTTCTTTTTCAAGATCATTGCTGTCCATTACACGTTCGTCTACTGCTTCATTCTCACGAAAGGTTCCGCTCTGGCGAAGTAATTCGTCTACAAGGGTGGTTTTGCCATGATCAACGTGGGCAATAATTGCTATGTTTTTGATGTTTTTTCTTGTACTCAATTTAATCACCTTCAGAATTTATTTCTTAATATTAAAACTATCTCTGAGCGGAACTGTGCGGTTAAACACAAGATGGCCCTCGGTTGTATCGGTATCAACGCAGAAATACCCGTTTCTCATAAACTGGAATCTTTCTCCTGCTTTTGCATTTTTCAGACTCTTTTCGCAGTAGGCGGTAACCTTTTTCAGCGAATCGGGATTCAGGTTATCTTCGAATGAGTTTACACCCTCTTCATCACTGGGGTTGGGAACATTGAAAAGCCTGTCATAAAGCCTTACCTCGGCTTTTACATTGTCTTTGCATGAAACCCAGTGGATTGTGCCCTTAACCTTTCTTCCGTCTGCACTGTCGCCGCCGAAGGTTTCGGGATCGTATGTGCAGTGCACGCAGGTTACATTTCCGTTTTCGTCTGTATCATATCCTGTGCAGGTAACGAAATAAGCCTTGATCAGTCTGACCTCGTTGCCGGGGAAAAGACGAAAATATTTTTTAACGGGCTCAATCATAAAGTCATCTCTTTCAATGAAAATTTCCTTTGAAAAGGTCATTTTTCTTGAGCCGTATTCAGGATGATCGGGATGATACTCAACCTCAACCTCTTCTGTTTTGCCATCAGGGTAATTATCAATAATTACCTTTATGGGATCAAGAATTGCCATGGCACGGGGAGAGGTTGTATTCAGATGATTTCTCACGCAGCTTTCAAGCATTGCAAAATCAATAACGCTGTATGCCTTTGAAACGCCGATACGATCGCAGAAATCACGGATAGCCTCAGGTGTATAGCCACGGCGGCGCATACCGCTTATCGTTGCCATTCTGGGGTCATTCCAGCCGTCAACAATTTTATCCTGAACAAGCTTGAGGCATTTGCGCTTTGATGTTAAGGTGTAATTTAGATTCATTCTGGCAAATTCTATCTGCCTTGGCTTTTCGCCGTCAATGCATTCATTAACAACCCAATCATAAAGCGGTCTGTGGTTCTCAAATTCAAGGGAGCAAAGCGAATGTGTAACCTTTTCGCAGGCATCCGAAAGCGGATGTGCAAAATCATACATGGGATAAACGCACCATTTATCGCCTGTTCTGTGATGGTGGGCATACATAATACGGTAAATAATAGGATCTCTCATATTCAGATTGGGGCTTGCCATATCAATTTTGGCACGAAGCACCTTAGAACCTTCGGGGAATTCACCGTTTGCCATTCTTTGAAACAAATCAAGATTCTCTTCTATCGAACGGTTTCTGTAAGGGCTTTCCTTTCCCGGCTCTGTAAGCGTTCCTCTGTATTCTCTCTGCTGTTCGGGTGTAAGATCGCAAACAAATGCCTTTCCTTTTTTGATAAGCTTGATTGCACATTCAAAAAGAAAATCAAAATAATCCGATGCATAATACAGATTGTCCCATTTAAAGCCAAGCCACTCTATATCCTCTTTTATTGCATCAACATATTCCGTATCTTCTTTGGTAGGGTTTGTATCGTCAAG
The DNA here is from genome assembly GCA_002361935.1 of Ruminococcaceae bacterium UBA3323. Taxonomy (GTDB): domain Bacteria; phylum Bacillota; class Clostridia; order Oscillospirales; family Acutalibacteraceae; genus Eubacterium_R. Next base: position 13,916 of record DESD01000032.1, read on the forward strand.
TCGAAGATTGCATATGCCGTTGTATTTTTCCTTTGCACCAAAATTTATGCAGATTGCTTTTGCGTGGCCGATATGAAGATAGCCGTTCGGTTCGGGCGGAAAACGGGTCTGCACTCTTGAATAAACGCCGTCTTCCAGGTCTTTATCTATGAAATCATGAATAAAGTTGGAATACTCTTTTGTTTCTTCTGTTTTAATTTCCTTAGCCATTATGCTTCCTCCTTGTAATATTTCAATGCGGCTTTAAGCCTTGCCTTAACTGTTTCTTCGCCGAGAAGCGCAGTGATTGAATATAAATCAGGCGTGTTTGTTCTGCCTGTTAAAGCAACACGTATGATTGTTGAAACATCGCCTACATGGCCTCTGAATGCATCGGGATTTTGTTTGAATTCCTTAACATTAGCTGTGCAGCCAAGCGGCTCACACAATTCCTTGATTCTTGCAAACCATGTGTCCTTATCATCGCTGAGATTAACAGCATCCATGTATTTTTCAAGAACATCGGCAGCAAGCTGCGGCGTAGCATTGCCGTTCAGTTCGTAGCACGGTGTAAAGGTTTCATCATACATATAGCTGATATAATCCGGTATATCATTCCATTTGGCAATGTCTTTTCTCGGTTTTTTGTTCTCTCTGTCGATATTCAGTATTGCAGTTGCCCTTTCCGTGTCCTTTTCATAAAGAGAAGCAAGCTGAGGATGATATGCTTTTGCCCATTCATAGGAAAGCGCAAAAACCTTTTCAGCTTTCATTGTGCTGATTACATTTTTTGAAACATCAAGCAGTTTAACCATATCAAATAAAGCACCTGAAACGCTCATCTTCTTGAGATTAAATGGGAAAGAAGATAAATCTGCATCTTTATTGGCTCTTCGCCAGTCTTCAAAATTACTGTTTAATATTGTAAAAATGTATTCCGAAACGCTTTCCTTCGGGAAACCCTGCTCAATGTAATAGGAAACAGCAGCTTCCGGGTCTTTGCGTTTTGATAATTTGCGCTTTCCGCCGTTATCCTCCTTAAGGATAGGGGCAATGTGTGCATATTTTACAGGTCTGAAGCCAAGCACCTTGAAAAGCTGAATATGGAGCGGAACGCTTGCAATCCATTCATCGCCTCTGATAACATGGGTTGTTCTCATTAAATGATCATCCACGGCATGGGCGAAATGATATGTCGGCACACCGTCTGTTTTTAAAAGCACAATATCAATCACATTTTCTGCCATCTCAATTTTGCCTTTTATCAAATCTTCAAATTTGATTTTACCATCAACACTGCCGGGGGATTTGAGACGGAGAGTCCATGCTTTGCCGGCTTCGATATTTGCTTTGATTTCCTCAAAACTTAAATCTCTGCATTTTGCGTATTTGCCGTAGTAGCCTTTTATATCTTCCTGTTCCTGAGCAGCTCTGATTTCATCAAGTGCTTCTGCACTGCAGAAGCAAGGATAAGCCATGCCCTGCAAAACAAGTGATTTAGCGAAAGTCTGGTATATTTCAACGCGCTTGCTCTGTGTGTATGGACCGTAGCTTCCTTTTTCTTCATTTTCGCCGCAAACACCCTCATCGGTTGTTATGCCGAAATAATTCAGCCCGTCAACGATTGCCGAAACGCCGCCTTCAACCTCGCGCTTTTTATCTGTATCTTCTATTCTGAGATAAAATCTGCCGTTTGTTGCAGTGCTGTTCAGCTTTGCAGCCGTTGCGGCATATAATCCGCCGAAATGAAGATAACCTGTAGGGCTTGGGGAAAACCTGGAAACTCTTGCACCCTCGGGCAAATTTCTCTGCGGATAAAGTTCCTCGTAATAATCGGGGGTTTTTGTTATATTCGGAAATAAAAGCTCTGCCAATTTCTCAAAGTTCGTCATAAATTATAATTCTCCTAAAATTAATTATTATATTATTACATAAATTAGTAAAATATTCAATATAAGATAGATTATTTGTTGAAAAAATAAGAAAACTATGTTAAATTTATTAAAACGGAGGTGTTATAATGTCTTTGCCCATGGATAATTTTTTGCTTTTAAGTGTTGTTAATACAAAGCTTCGTGACCAATATTCAAGTCTTGATGCTCTTTGCGATGACCTTGATGAGGATAAAAATGATATTATCTCCCGCCTTTCATCCGTTGGTTACGCATACGATGAAAATCTTAATCAGTTTGTTTAAGTTAAAGAGCCGGCAGCAATTTGCTGCCGGCATATTTTTATGCATTAAGATATTCTGATGTTTCAATGCCTTTTACTTTTTCATTGTTGTTTTCAATAATTCTTTCAACAAAGGTCAGTTTGCTTGTTCTTTTTTTCAAATTCTCTTTGAATTTTGCCGAAAATGCAATGAAAATTGCAAAGATATATGGCATTCCGAGATTTGTTTCCAGAAGAGAATTGATAATCATGGGGGCAAGCTTTTCCGATGCCGATCCAAGTGCGGCGCTTCTGATGCCTCCAAGGAAAAGCCCGGCTTCCCAACCGAATTGCACAAGAATTCCGATGATGAGCAGCCACGGAATATTGATTCTTTCTGCCTTTTTCCTTCGGGATATATTCCAAAAAATAAGCAGAAGATAGCCAACAAAAAGAATAATTGCCATATATCCGTGGTAAGAGCCTGTTGTTCTCTGAATGGTAATCATATTTTCGCCCGTACCAAAAGTTTTGGTTATTAAAGGGCAGCATACCCACCAGCCGAGTATGAGCAGTGTCCATTCAAAAAGGTTTTTGTCTTTTGAAATCCATAGCCATATCCATGCAAAATTTGTAAATCCATAGCTCATGGACATCCACATTAAAACCCAAAACAGGCTGTGTCCGTCGGAGATACTTCTTGAATGTGTCAGAAGATGAAAAATTCCGTAATCAACAAGCTGATAAACAAACCCGAACAGGATTCCGACAATAACGGTTGCATATTTCTTTTTGTAGAGCAGCATACCTGCAAATATTAAAAGAAATCCTATGTCAAGCCATATATAAAGCGGGTCAAAAACGCGCTGCGCAACTACTTCCATATGATGCCTCCAACATTTTGTTAAATTAATAGTAGCATATTGCAAAAATTATGTCAATTTAAAGTTGTCTGTAAGAATTGAAATGGAATGTGTTATATGATAGAATGTTTTCGGAGGGGTGTTTTATGATTCATACTTATAAGAAAAATATCATCGGTTTTTATTTTGTTTCCGCCGCAGCCTTATGCTTTGCTGTATTCTTTGATTTGAAAATTGATATCTGGCTCAATAATCCTGAAAATCCTGTTTGCATATGGTTTTATAATACAGGTGAAATACCGTGCCGCCTTATAATGCCGTTTGCAGGAACGGTTATATTTTATACTGCTGAAAAAATGTGGCAGAGAACTGCAGGGCTTCTTGTTAATCTCGGCGGCTCTGCCTATATGGGTACATATATTGCAAAGCATTTTTTTGTTGAAAAAAATCAGCTTGCCTTTGGTATTGCTTACGGCATTGGCTTTGGTGTTATGCTGCTTCTGTTCGGCAGACTTGTTCATATACCCGAAGGAATGAAAAAGCCTCTTTTCGTGCTTGCAATTGCCGGTATAGCCGTTATGGTTGTTCAGCTTTCGTGCATTGAGGGAATGAAGTATCTTTGGGGCAGAGTCCGTTTCAGGGACTTGCTTGCCGATGGCAGCTATGATGCGTTTACACCGTGGTATGTTTTAAATGGTATTAACGGAAATAAATCCTTTCCAAGCGGTCATACTGCCGGTGCGGGAATGAGCTATCTTCTGATGCTCTTTCCGTTTGTCTTTGATGAATTTAAGGATAAAAAGCAGCTTTGCTTCTGGCTTCCGTGTGTATATACAAGCACAGTTGCATTCACACGTCTTGTTATGGGTGCGCATTATTTAAGTGATGTAACGGTCGGCGGAATTGTCAGCTTTTCGCTTGTTCTGCTTGCTATGGCAATTTTGCAGAAAAAAGATAATATTTTGCTGAATTCATAGAAAAATCTTATGGATTTCCTGTAAAAATACAGAATGCAACCGGCAGTTGACAAATTGAATGGCGCCGGTTGGTGGCTTGAAGCGGGGAAAAACCTTATACTTGAACTGCGGCTGAGAAGCTGTACTGAAAACACATTGAAATGAGGTTTGATTATGATTTTTGCAGATAAGCTGATTCAGCTCAGAAAGCAAAAGGGCTGGTCGCAGGAAGAACTGGCGGAGAAAATGGATGTAACAAGGCAGTCTGTTTCAAAATGGGAAGGGGCTCAATCGGTTCCCGATATAGAAAGATTGGTTCAGCTTTCCGAATTGTTTGAAGTAAGTCTGGACTATTTGTTAAAAGATGATATTGCAGATACCTGCGAGCATTATGAAGAGCAGGAAAAAGAAATGCGCAAACTGTCTATGGCAGATGCAAAAAGCTTTCTCAGAGCAAAGGCTTCAACTGCAAAGCCTGTGGCGGCAGGCGTTCTTTTGTGCATACTTTCACCTGTGTGTCTTTTAAATTTAGGGGTATTAAGTGAAAGCCGGCAGGGCTTTATATCTGAAAATCTGGCAGGTGGTCTTGGCTTGATTGTTTTGCTGATTTTCGTTGCAATAGCTGTTGTTGTTTTTATTTTAAACGGCAGTAAAATGCAACAGTTTGAATTTATGGAAAAAGAGCCTTTTGAAACAGATTATGGAATTTGCGAAATGGTAAACGATTATAGAAATCAATACCGTCAAACATTTACAAAAAATATAACTATAGGTGTATGTCTTTGCATTTTGGCGGTAATTCCTCTTTTCTGCGGAATTGGTATTAATGAAGAGGATGATTTGCTTTTAATAAGAATGCTTTCGCTTGGATTTATCATCGCCGGAATCGGCATTTATCTTATTGTTCGTGTGGGTATAATCTGGTCCGGTTTCAGTATGCTTTTGCAGGAAAATGATTTTTCGAAAAGCAAAAAAGAAAGAAAAGCTGTTGTTGAAGCGGTTACGGTTGCTTATTGGCTCATTATTACTGCTGTGTTTCTTGTTTACAGCTTTGTAACAAATAACTGGAAGATGTCATGGATTATCTGGGTTGCGGCAGGTGTTCTTTATCCTATTATTCCGGCAATATTAAATTCATTAAAAAAGAAAAACAGATAAAAACAAGGGCAGTTCAATATGAACTGCCCTTGTTTTTATAGGCTGAATTTCAGTTTCTATTTACTGTTTGGACCATCCATGAAACGGATACCGCAAAAAAGCATATAGCAGGTGACCATGCTGCATGATGACCTGTCAAAGCAGCAATGCAAAATGCAATGCCTGTTAAAAATAATGCAGCAGAGAGAATCATAATCATAATTCTTTTGCTTTTATCATTTCTACTGTTATTTGCTTTCCTCATTACCGATTTGTTTTTTATTTTTTGCTTAAAGGCTTTGATTTTATTGATGTATTTACTGGTGTATAATACGCCGACAAGTAAGGCACCCAACACCAGTCCCAAAGCATAAGAGGCGAAGCATTCATAACCCGGCGTTGATGTTAAATCCAGATAATCAAGTACGCTGTAAATTACAAATGCAACAGTTGCAAAAATAAACAGTAAATTAATCCGTTTGGAAAAGGCCATGTTTTCGTTGTTTTTGTAATCCGCAATTTTTAAAATGGTGTCTTTTTCATTCTTATCAATCATATTTGTTTTTCTTTCTCCGTTTAAAAATTCATCAATAGTGATATCAAAATAAGCTGCAATTTCAATAACCAAATCAAAATCGGGCAGGTTATTTCCATTTTCCCATCTTGAAATGCTGCGGTTTGAAACGCCCAATATTTCGGCAAACTGTTCCTGCGTTAACTTTTTTTCTTTTCGGAGTTCCTTAATAAACAGCCCTATTTTCTTTTGATCCATATTGACTCTCCTTTCAAACATAATGTTAAACAAAACGGAGAAGGAATAACACGACACGGAGTGAGAATTTCAGCTTTTTCTAAATTTTTTCTGCTTTTTTAACCTTTTGCTTGTCGCAGATTTTTCTTGCAAGGTAAACCGCAGGGGTGTCAAGCAGGGATGTAAATATGTAAATAACATAGCTTGATGCAAAAATGGAAAGAAGCGTTTTAATATCATAGGTACCGTAAAAAGCAAAAACGGTAAATAAAAGCGTGTTCAATATCTGGCTTATCAGTGTTGAACCATTGTTCCTCAGCCAAAGGAATTTCCTTTTATCTCCGAATTTTCTTTCTGTAAATGCCCACCATTTGTGGTAAAGCCAAACGTCAAACATCTGGCTTATTGCATAAACAACAAAGGAGGCTATCAGCATTCTGGGTGTATTTGAAAAAACGGATTTGACGGAACTCATTGCCCAGTCATTTTCGCTTGGCTTGTATAACAGCCAGCTTTGGCTTAAAAGCAGGAAAAAGAGAGAAGTAAACATTCCAATCCAAACAGCTTTGTTTGCTGCTTTTTTGCCCTCGCATTCCGAAAGAATATCGGTTACTAAAAAGGTTGCTGCAAAAAGAACGTTTCCAAGCGTTTGTTCCATACCGAATGCATTAATAAGAATTAAAACCTCAATGTTTGCAAGAATGGTTGCAATGGCGGACATACAGTAGAGCCCTGTTTTGCCGAAGAATTTGTATGCTGTAAGCACCATTGAAAATATAAAAACTAAAGATCCTATTAGTAAAAGTTCATTAATCATATCAGTCACCAACCCCAAAATCTGTATTCTTAATTAAAATATCAATTCGATCATTATCCCTGTATTTCGGATAAAGCCTGCTCATAAATTCAAAAATCACCTGTCTGTCCGGTTGTATTGCAGTTGAATTTTTGCACATAATGTTTATGCAGATTCGCTCAAAATTTGCAAGCCCAAGCTGAATGTCCTGCTCCATGGACTGAACGGTTTGTCCTTTGATTCCGAAAAGGAAATTAGCCTCATCAAAATATTCGCTTATTATTGCTGCATCCTTTTCCTTTATGCCTTTTTTTAAGGTGTTTTCACGAAAGCTATAGTCGAAGGTTTCCAATCCAAGCTTCATCTTTAAATCAAAATCTTCAAATTCCTGTCTCAGTGCAGGGATTTTGTTTTTATAAAGATAATGTGCTTCGAAATGAAGGGTCGATATTTTCTTTTTTCGGCAGGTTGCTTTTATCAGCTCCATTGTTTTTTGATCAAGCTCAAAAACAGATCCGCTGTTGATGATTTCCAAATCGCCGAATTCTCCTGTAACTCTGCTTAAAACCTTGCTGTTAAGGTCAAAGTTTTCGGTTTCACTGCTGCATTTATCTGTATGATAATCGCAAAAGGTGCATTTTCCGTAAACGCAGCCGCTTCCCCGCAAAAGCACGATTTCGCGCTTTCGCTTGTCTGAAATTTTACTGTATCTTTCCATAATTAAAATAAAAAAAGCGCCCCAAAGGACGCAGCAGGGCATAATATGCCCCTTATACTCCTTAGTTTTGATTTCGGAAAACCCTATTGGAATCCCCAAGGCAGGATGGTTACGAACTGCCCATGTATGTTATTTTATCACTTTATTTTCAAATGTCAATCATTAATATCTGATATGTTTTGCCGTTTTTAGATACGTTTGAATGATGGATTTTGTAGTGTCTGTCAAAAACAAATCGAAATCAGAATTACTCTATATCAAAATTTTCCGTCTTTAAATCACAATAATATCTGCCGCTTGCAGCAGTAAATTTTAAAACGCAATAATCCGGATCAGTTACACCTTTTTTATAAAACATTGTATCACCTGTTTTCCAAATCATATTTTTAGTTTCTTGGTCTGTTAATATTTTCATTGTTCCTTTTAACATAACACCCACATACTTAACCAACCCTTTATGATAAAAGTATATACTGGCATTAGTATTCTTTTGATATTGCTTTACTCTCATAGATGAAGTATTGGTAGAAAAATAGAACTCTTTTAATCCATTTCTCTTTCTGGGTTTAAGCATAGCTTTTACATTAGGGTAATTTTCATTATCAATAGAGCATATAAAACTAACCTTTTGCTTATCAATAAATTTTTCTATTTTCTTTAAATCCATAAAATATCATATCGCTTTCAAATTACTATGTGTTCATTCGATTATAACATAGTCAAAGCTTTTTACAAGACACTTGTAAAAAGAAAGTTTGTTTTTTCGGTAAACATGTTGATAAATTGAACAATTTATGTAAAATAAAGAGATATGGCATCCGTTTCCGGAACTTGGACTCAAGGTTCTGTCCATATGATTAAAAGAGCAAGCACGTAAGTGCTTGCTCTTTCAATGGTGGAGCATAGGGGACTTGAACCCCTGACCCCCACACTGCCAGTGTGGTGCGCTCCCAGCTGCGCTAATGCCCCATATTATATTGAACGTAGGCTGATAAAAAGCGGAAACAGAAAGTCTTCTCTTTTTTCATACGTAAATATACGATTGAAAAACAAAAAGAGTGTTTTACGCTCTTTTTGTTTTTGTGGCGGAGATGGTGGGATTCGAACCCACGTCCCTCAGGGGGCATCATGATTTCGAGTCATGTCCGTTATGACCGCTTCGATACATCTCCGTATCAGGCAGCGAAGAAAAACAGAATTGCAGTTTAATTTCTGCTCTGTTATCTTCGATGGAATAGATTGTAACACTTAAAGGGCCATTTTGTCAATTATTTATATTGTATTAAATGCATTCTTATGTTAAAATTGTCTATATTTAAGATTTGGAGACAGTTATGGTAGCTATTATTGATTATGGCGCAGGCAATCTTATGAGCGTAAAAAAAGCTCTTGATTATATCGGCGCTGAAAGTGAAATTACAATGGATAAGGATAAAATTTTATCCGCATCTCATATTATTCTTCCCGGGGTGGGCTCATTCGGTGATGCTATGCAATCCATGGAAAACCGCGGCATGGTTGAAACCGTTAAAACTGCTGCACGTTCGGGAAAGCCCTTTTTGGGCATATGCCTTGGCCTGCAGCTTCTGTTCGGAAAAAGTGATGAAAGCAGGGGCGTTAGCGGTTTATCTCTTCTTAGCGGAGAAATTGTTTCAATACCGAAGAATATGGGCCTGAAGGTTCCGCATATCGGCTGGAATTCCGTATCGATAAAGCAGAAGTGCGGAATTTTCAAGGATATCCCGGATGAAAGCTATTTTTATTTTGTGCATTCCTATTATCTTAAAAATGCTGAAGAAAAGGATGTTGCAGCAACAGCACAATACGGTGTTGAAATTCAGTGTGCAATTCAGCAAGGCAATCTTTGTGCAACACAGTTTCATCCTGAAAAAAGCGGTAAAGCAGGCTTGAAGCTTCTTGAAAATTTTTTGGCGCTGGAGGGATAATTTATGTACGCAAAAAGAATTATTCCCTGTCTTGATGTTAAAAACGGCAGGGTGGTAAAGGGTGTTTCTTTTGTTGATCTGCGTGATGCAGGCGATCCCGTTGAATGTGCTGCGGCGTATGATGAAGAGGGTGCCGATGAGCTTGTTCTTCTTGATATAACGGCAACCCACGAGGGAAGAAGCACAATGATTGATATTGTTGAACGTGTTGCAAAAACTGTTTTTATTCCGTTTACGGTTGGCGGCGGCATTAAAACCGTTGATGATTTCAAAGAGCTTCTTCGGGCAGGTGCAGATAAAATTTCCGTTAATTCGGCAGCGGTAAGAAATCCCGATTTAATCAATGAGGCTGCCTATAAATTCGGCAGTCAGTGTGTGGTATGTGCGATTGATGCCAAAAGAACGGATGCCGGCGGCTGGGAGGTTTACCTCAACGGCGGAAGAATTCCTACAGGTATAGATGCTGTTGCATGGGCTGTTGAAGCTGAAAAAAGAGGTGCTGGCGAAATACTTTTAACCTCTATGGATGAGGACGGGCAGAAAAACGGCTATGATATAGAGTTGACCCGTGCCGTTTCCGAAAGGGTAGGCATACCTGTTATTGCCTCGGGCGGAGCAGGAAAGGCAGAGCATTTTTACGATGCATTTACGGCGGGAAAGGCGGATGCAGTGCTTGCCGCAAGTCTGTTTCATTTTAATGAATTGCCGATTCCGAAGCTGAAAAAATATCTTGACGAAAAAAACATCCCTGTTAGAAAATAACAGGGATATTTTCATATTGAATAAAATGCACTATAATGTTATAATAATTAAAAATATATTATGGAGTAATATTGTGAAAAGCGAAGATAATAAAGATTTTAAAACGAATGACAATCTTGTGGTCGGCAGGAATGCTGTTATTGAGCTTATAAAAAGCGGCCGGGAGATTGAAAACATACTTGTTGCAAAGGGCGAGCGAGAGGGCTCTGTTTCAAAGATTATTGCGCTTGCAAAGGACAGGGGCATTGTAATAAAAAATGTTGACAGGAAAAAGCTTGATTTTATCAGTGCCAATGCCAACCATCAGGGTGTTGCGGCAAATGTTCCTGCCCATGAATACAGCACGGTTGATGATATTTTAGAACTTGCAAAAAGCAAGGGAGAAGCCCCTTTTATTATTATTTGCGATGAGATAGAGGACAGCCATAATTTGGGTGCAATCATCAGAACGGCGGAAGCCTGCGGTGTTCACGGAATCATTATTCCGAAAAGAAGAAATGTCGGTCTGAATTTTATTGTTGCCAAAACCTCCTGCGGTGCGCTTGAATATGTTAAGGTTGCAAGGGTATCCAACCTTAATTCAACGATTGACAGGCTTAAGAAAGAGAATATCTGGGTATATGCTGCCGATATGGATGGGCAGCTCTGGAGCAAAACTGATTTTTCGGGCGGTGTTGCTCTTGTTGTAGGAAACGAGGGCAAGGGAATCAGCGCACATATTAAGGCAAATTGTGATGTTACAGTCAGCCTGCCGATGAAGGGCAGGGTAAACAGCCTCAATGCCTCTGTTGCAGCGGGCATTATAATGTATGAAATATCCAGGCAAAGATTATAAATTTTAGGTTGATTGATTATGAGAGATAAAGAGAATTTATCTGTTGAAGAAATTTTGCGTGAGGCAGACGAAATGCTCAGCCAGATAAGCGCAAGATCCAAGTCAGCAGCAGAATATACGGAAAAAGAGGAAGTAAAAACATACACTCCGAAATCCGCTTCAAGTAATATCGGCAGCGATGTTGACGCTGTAAGCGACAAGACAAGGCATGTTTCGGTAAGTGATAAAACGAAGGCAGTTCCGGTAACGGATAAAACGATTGTAAGCGATAAGGTTACGGCAAAGCATTTTTTTCAGCATAATCCCGTTGATGATGATTACAATGCAGTGCCTCCCCAGATTATTGAAAGACCGGCAACCATCAAAAGCAAATCAAGATTTAATAAAACCTCTGATTTGCAGGAAATTCCAACGATTCTTGCTGTTGAAGAGCTTGCAAAAACAAGAACGGATTTTATGAACAGCAGAGAAGAGGAAAGCAGCAATCCCGAAACAGATTATGATTTATCCGATCAGATTAAGCTGAGCGGCTTTGATGATGAATTTGATGAAATTCCCGATATTGATGAGGAAGTTGCCGAAGAGCAGTTAAGGCAGAGAAGAGAAGATAAAATCAATAAGTTCAGGCTTTTTGCTAAGGAAGAAGCCGAGAACGGAACGATTGATGAGGGAAACAGAATTATTGCCAAAAGAGCTTCTGATGATACAAACAGAACAAAAATGATGGAACAGTTTTTTAAGCACAAATCGAGTTACCAGATTGAAGGCGCAATCACTCTTGTTCTCGGTATTATACTCGGCTTACTTTCGGTGTTTCAGAATTCTTATCATCTTCCGTATTTTTTAAGCAATGATAAAGGGTATTACATAACGATGCTCGTAATCTATGTTCTTGTTCTTGCAACCAATATAAAAACAATTGTTCATGGCTTTAATTTCAGGCGTGGATTTAATTTTGATTTTCCGGTTGCGTTTGCCTCGGCTTTTGTTTTAGCCCATACTACTGCACTTTTATGCAATCCGGATATGGCACTAAGTGCAGGTGCTGCGTATCCGCCGGCTATTGCTTTTGCACTTATGCTTACAATTCTGGGCAAGCGCAGTATGATTATGCGGATTATAAATGATTATGATTTTCTTTCAGACGGCAAGGATAAATATTCGGTTGAGGATATTGTAAATGAGGTTGATGCAACAATTATTTCAAGAAATCTTCTTGCGGGCGATCCTCTTCTTAAGTATAGTGTAAAAACAGATATGCCTACAAGCTTTCTTGAAATATCCTGTGCTTATGAGCCAACGGACAAGATTGTAAGAATTCTTGCTCCTATTATGATTACGCTGAATGCAATTTTGTTTGCAGGTATTGGTTATTTTCAGAAAGACTGGTTTTATGCTTTCGATGCGGCTGCAGCGGGCGTTGTTATATCCTGCCCTGTGGTTTCTTTGCTTGCAACAAACATTTCTCTTCTTGGCATATCACGCTCACTTTCAAAAAAAGGAGCGGTGGTAAACGGATTTGAGGGTGCGCGAATTGCGCATAAATCAAATGCGCTTGTTATGGAAGCATCTGATTTATTCGGCGATCGTTCCTGCGATCTTCACGGAATCAGACTGTTTAATAAAACAAAGGTTGACGATGCTCTTTTGATGACGGCAACCGTGATTATGAAAACCAAAAGTCCGCTTAAGCATGTTTTTGATGATGTTATAGTCGGCAAGCAGGCAATACTTCCCGAGGTTGATACGGTCATTTATGAAGATAAGATGGGTACCTCTGCATGGATTTATCAGAAAAAGGTGCTTGTCGGAAACAGGGATCTCCTTATCCGCCATGGCATTTCGGTTCCGAAAGAGGAATATGAGAATAAATATGCAACAAACGGCAGAAAGGCGCTTTATCTTGCTGTGGCAGGAAAAATAGCAGCTATGTTTGTTGTAAGCTATTCTGCGGATTCTGCTTTGAAAAAAGAACTTAAAAAGCTTGAAAAAAGCGGAATTACCATTCTTTTAAAAAGCTGTGATCCATATATAAATGAAGAAAGCATTATTGAAATTTTCGGACTTCCCGAAGGATTTGTAAGAGTATTAACGGCCTCTAATGCAAGGGTTTTTGAGAAATACAGTGATACGGTTGTTGAAAAAAGCCCTGCTTATGTCGTTCATAACGGAAGTGCGCTTGGTTTTATTTCCGCAGTTCGCAGTTCGGAAAACCTTGTAAATACGGAAAGTATACTCTCGGTTCTTGTTTCATTTGGCTCTGCAATCGGTTTCGGTATCGTTGTATTGCTTGGAATTTTAAACGGAATAAATCAGCTTAATGTTTTCAATGTTATAATTTTCCAGTCAGTTTGGAGTATATTTATTCTTCTTATTTCAAAAATAAGAAGAAGCGGAATATAAATTTAATAAAGTTTTAAGGAGTAGTTATTATGAACTTAGAAGGTACAAAAACACAGGCAAATCTTATGGCAGCCTTTGCCGGCGAATGCCAGGCAAGAACAAAATACACTTATTTTGCAAGTAAGGCTAAAAAGGACGGATTTGTTCAGATTGCAAATCTTTTTATGGAAACTGCAGAAAATGAAAAAGAGCATGCAAAAATCTGGTTTAAGCTTCTCAATGATGGCATCAAGGATACTGCAACAAATTTAAAGGATGCTGCTGCCGGTGAAAACTATGAATGGACAGATATGTATGCTGAATTTGCAAAAGACGCAAGGGAAGAGGGCTTTGAGCATATAGCTTTTCTTTTTGAAGAGGTTGCAAAGATTGAAAAGGAGCACGAAGAGCGTTATTTGAAGCTTCTTGAAAATGTTGAAGGCGGTCTTGTATTCAGCAGAGATGAGGAAAAAATCTGGAAATGCTCAAACTGCGGCCATATTGTTATCGGAAAGGAAGCACCGGAGGTTTGCCCTGTTTGTGCTCATCCTCGTGCTTATTTTGAGATTAAGGCAGAAAACTATTAATTCGGTTTATGTTTTATCAGTTTGAAGATGAAATAACAACTGTAGAGCTTGAAGCCATAAATCCGCATTATATTACCGCAGGATATGTAACCATAAATGAATTTGAAAGTGTTTATGATTCATTTGGCTTTTCGCGTTTTGCATTTGATTTTTGCAAAAGCAACGCAGGTTTCGGTTCTTCTGTTGAAATTTATGATGATTACAGCTTTGCTGTGTTAAACATAAAAAATGCAGAACATGCCGGCAAGAATATGGATTCCTTTGCTGTTTTTATTAAGAAGAATCTGCTTGTGGTTGTTGATATATCGGATGATGACTGTTCTGTTAGAGACAGTTTTCTGAATTCGCTCAGCCGTTATTCCTGCATTCATATAACCCTTGAAAAGCTGCTGGTAGGTTTTCTTGATGATCTTATTAAAAAGGATAAAAACGCAATAAAAGAAAGCGAATTTGAAATTACGAAGCTGGAAGAGCTTGTTTTAAAAAACAAAGCTACAGATCAGTTTAATTTTTTATTGCTGAATTTGAAAAAAGAATTTCTTGTTCTTCGCAATTCTTATGAACAGCTTATTGATATTGTAGGCTCTCTTGAGGATAATGATAATGAGATTTTTGAAGATGATGATTTAAGGTATCTTTCAAATTTTAAGGATAAGGTAAAAAGGCTTCGAGAGGATATTGATATGCTGCGAAGCTCTGTTTCTCATCTGCAGGATGCTTATTCATCATATCTTGATTTGAAAACAAATCATATTATGGGTGTTTTCACTGTTGTTACTACAATTTTTTTCCCGCTTACATTGATTGTTGGCTGGTATGGAATGAATTTTGAAAATATGCCGGAGCTTTCCTGGCGGTATGGCTATTTGTTTGTAATTGTTATTTCAATTCTTGTGGTTTCAGTTTTAACTATAATCATGAAAAAAAGAAAATGGCTGTAAGATTTTACAGCCAAGGGTACATAAAATGGATATTAATTTAACTCTTGCTTCTGAATTCGGATTAAAGCCGTGGCAGGTGGAAAATACGGTTTCTCTTATTGATGACGGCAATACGATTCCCTTCATCGCCCGATACAGAAAGGAGGCTACAGGCTCGCTTGATGATCAGCTGCTTCGTGAGCTCGCCGACAGACTTGATTATCTTCGCTCTCTTGAAGAGCAAAAGGAAAAGGTAAGGGCAGCGATAACGGAACAGGACAAAATGACGGATGAAATATCCGCCGCTATTGATGCCGCAAAAACCTTAACAGAGATTGAGGATATTTACCGCCCGTTCCGTCCGAAAAGGAAAACAAGGGCATCTGTTGCAAAGGAAAAGGGGCTTGAGCCGCTTGCTGTTAAAATCTATGAACAGCTTGCCGAAACAGAGCCGTATGCGCTTGCAAGTGAATTTCTGAATGAAGAGGTTGAAACGGCTGAGGATGCCATTCAGGGAGCTAAGGATATTATTGCAGAAATGATTTCCGATGATGCAACCGCAAGAAAACAGCTTCGGTATGTTTGCCGAACCCACGCTGCTGTAAGTGTATCCTCTTCTGAAGAGGATTTGGGCGTTTATGAAAATTACAGGGATTACCGTGAGCCTGTTTCAAAAATTGCAAATCATCGTGTGCTTGCCATTAACAGGGCTGAAAAAGAGGGTGTTCTTAAGGTTTCGCTTGATATGGATAAGCTCCACGGTATGTCTGTTTTAACAGGGCTTCATGTTAAGAACGGCAGTGTATCAGCTGATTTGGTGCGTGAAGCAGCCGAAGATGCCTATACACGTTTGGTTTTTCCAAGTATTGAAAGAGAAATCAGAAATGAACTTACGGATAGGGCAAGTGCAGACTCTATCAAGGTTTTTGCAAGGAATACTGCAGAGCTTCTGATGCAGCCCCCGGTTAAGGGAAGAGTTACAATCGGTCTTGATCCCGGTTACAGAACGGGATGCAAGGTGGCTGTTGTTGATGAAACAGGAAAGGTGCTTGATACGGCGGTTATTTACTGCGCCCCTCCTCACAGCAGAATTGATGAGGCAAAGGAGATTATCAAATCACTTGTAAGAAAGCATAATGTTAAGATGTTCGCAATCGGAAACGGAACCGCTTCCCACGAAACAGAGGTTTTTGCTGCCGATGTGATTAAAGAACTTGACTGCGGAATTACCTATATGGTTGTCAGCGAGGCAGGAGCTTCTGTTTATTCGGCTTCAAAGCTTGCTGCAGAGGAATTCCCCCAATTTGATGTTTCGCTTCGTTCGGCAGTTTCTATTGCAAGAAGATTGCAGGATCCGCTTGCCGAACTTGTTAAGATAGATCCTATGGCAATTGGTGTTGGTCAGTATCAGCATGATATGCCGAAAAAGGAGCTTGCAGGTGCGCTTGATGGTGTTGTGGAGGATTGCGTAAACTCTGTTGGTGTGGATTTGAATACGGCTTCTCCGTCACTTCTGAATCGTGTTGCAGGTATTTCCTCTGCAATAGCCAAAAACATAGCAGCATATAGGGAAGAAAACGGCTCTTTCAAATCTCGTTCCGAGCTGAAAAAGGTTTCAAAATTAGGCCCTAAAGCTTTTGAACAATGTGCAGGCTTTTTAAGAATATCCGATGGGAAAAATGTTCTTGATAATACGGCTGTGCACCCTGAATCCTATGATGCTGCAAAAAAACTGTTAAGGCTTTGTAATGTTACGGATGAAGATGTGAAAAACGGGAATATTTCTGCTTTAAAAGAAAAGGTGTCCGCCGAGGGCACAGCTGCTCTTGCAGCACAGCTTGATATCGGCGAACCTACGCTTGCGGATATTGTTTTAGAAATCAGCAAGCCCGGCAGAGATCCAAGAGAAGAATTACCACAGCCGCTTCTTCGTACGGATGTTATGGGCATTGAGGATTTGAAGGCAGGTATGGAGCTGAAAGGCACTGTAAGAAATGTTATAGATTTCGGTGCGTTCGTTGATGTAGGCGTTCATCAGGATGGCCTGGTGCATATTTCGCAAATTACAAACAGGTTTATCAAGCATCCGTCCGATGTTCTCAAAGTCGGTGAAATCGTAACCGTCTGGGTGCTTTCCGTGGATGTTCCTAAAAAGCGAATTTCATTAACCATGAAAAAACCTGAATAAGTTTATATTGTAAAAAGCAGGATTACTCCTGCTTTTTATTGTTTTGAAGATATTATACAAGAAATAATTAATATTATAATGTAAAATAAATATTGAGGTGATTTGATGAAAAAGGGAATTAAAACAGTTTGCTATGATGAAGAACTGAATGTTGAAGCATATTGGTTTAATGATATAATTCAACCTTTTCCGAATCACTTTCATGATTATTATGTTATAGGAGTTGTTGAAAGCGGAGAGCGCTGCCTTTCCTGTAAAAACAAAGAATATGTTATTAAAGCAGGTGATGTTTTGCTTTTTAATCCTAATGATAATCACGGTTGTTCACAAACAGGGAATGAAGTGTTTGATTACAGGGAAATAAATATTCCGTCTACTGTAATGATTTCCTTGGTTGAAGAATTTACAGGTGAGAATATTATTCCGATATTTATGGAAAATGTTATTTATGATAACGGTCTGAAAGCCTGTGTAAGTTCACTTCATAAATTGCTGATGGAAGAAGCGGAAAGCTTTGAAAAAGAAGAAATGCTTTATTTGCTTATTTCAATGCTTGCAGAACGTTGTTTGAAGGTGCAAAAAGATGCTGCGCACAAGTGCAGTGAAAATATAAAGCATATTTGTGAATTTATGGAAAGGCATTATAGTGAAAGTATATCCTTGAATCAATTATGCGCATTCAGCGGGTTTGGAAAATCAACCCTGCTTCGGGAATTTACAAAGCAAAAGGGTGTTACGCCATATCGTTATTTACAGTCCATAAGAATAGGAAAGGCAAAAGCTTTACTTGAAAAAAGGATAAGCCCTGCGGATGCTGCTTTGCAAACAGGCTTTTCAGATCAAAGCCATTTTACAAGATTTTTTCAAATGTATATTGGATTGACACCTGCTGCGTACAGGAAAATGTTTAAGAGGTTTCAGGATGGATAAAAAGTGTTTTGGGCATTTCTTTGCAATCATTACAATTCTTATTTGGGGAACTACCTTTATTTCAACAAAGCTTTTGCTGCAGAATTTTAGGCCGATGGAAATTCTGCTTTTCCGATTTGTAATAGGCTTTTTTGCGCTTCTTATTATTTATCCAAAACCAATAATAGGCACAAGTTTTAAACAGGAAATTACGTTTGCTCTGGCAGGGATTTGCGGTATAACGCTTTATTATCTGCTTGAAAATATTGCACTTACCTATACAACTGCTTCTGCCGTTGGAGTCATTATTTCAACAGCACCATTTTCTACAGCAATTTTGTCTTATTTTGTTTTAGAAAAGAAAGAAAAGCTTTCATTTTCGTTTTTTATGGGATTTGTAATTTCAATGGCAGGAATATGCTTGCTAAGTTTTGAAAATTTAAATGTTGACATTAACCCATTAGGCGATATTCTTGCTTTTATTTCAGCCATTATTTGGGCATTGTATTCTGTTTTATCAAAAAAAATCAGTGAATATGGATACAATACAATTCAGTCAACACGGCGAATATTCTTATATGGTATTGTTTTTATGATACCATTGTTATTTGTATTTGATTTTAAGCTTGATATTTCAAGATTTTCAGAAACGGGAAATTTGATGAATATGTTGTTTTTGGGTGTTGGTGCCTCTGCATTGTGCTTTGTTACTTGGAATTTTGCCGTAAAAAAATTGGGCACAGTTAAAACGAGTGTGTATATTTATTTAGTTCCTGTGATAACCGTTATTGTGTCTGTTTTGATATTAAAAGAAAAGATAACGCTTTTTTCTTTGTGCGGAATATTTTTAACTTTATTGGGATTGATGCTTTCTCAAATTAAGAAAAGGAGTAAAACATATGAATGTTCAAAATGAGAAATGTGTAATGATTATAGATGAGAATCTGCCTGTTGGTATAATTGCAAATACTTCAGCAATTTTAGGGACAACTTTGGGTATGAAAATGCCTGATGTTGTTGGAAATGATGTTATTGATAGGGATGGAAATGTTCATATGGGAATAATAAAACTTCCTGTTCCCGTTTTGAAAGGGAATAATGAACAGATTAAAGAGCTTCGGTTAAAGCTTTTTTCTGATGAATACAATGATTTAACGGTTGTTGATTTTTCTGACTTGGCACAGAACTGCAAGTTTTATGATGAATTTGTTGATAAAATGTCTGATTGTCCCGAAAGTGCTTTAACTTATATCGGTATAGCAATTTGCGGCAATAAAAAGAAAATTAATAAGCTTACGGGAAATTTGCCATTATTGCGATAATGTAAAAAAATAATGTTCTATTTTATTGCTATTCATAATTATTAATAGTATACTTGAATAGAAAGGGGCTTGAATTATATGCAAAATGAAATTACCGTAAGGCAAAAACTGCTTGATGAAAGCGGCAATCTTGCTAATCCGGGCTGGTGCAGAAGAAATTTATACGATTATAATATTGAAAAGCGTTCTGTAAGCACTATGAGGCTCAAGGAATGGGATTTTTATCAAATCTGCAACGGCGAGATTATGATACAGATTAATATTTTCAATATTTCTCTTGCAACGGCTTTAACCTTTGGCTTTGTGGATTTGAAAACAGGCAGAAAGTTTGATACTATGGCGCTTGAGCTTATGACCCCTCGCAAAAACAGGCTCAACCCAAACGGCGATTGTAAAAACTATTTTGAATACAGTAAAGGAAAAACGAAGGCTGTGTTTGATGTTACAGAGGATTGCCATCATCTTAAATTTGAAGGCTGTGCAAAGGGCAAAAAGATTGAAGCAGAATTTTTCTGCAACAGATTGCCGAATCACGAAAGCATTACGATTGCAACGCCGTTTGAAAAGCAAGGGCATTTCTTTTATACAAATAAAATCAATTGCCTGAATACATACGGAACATTAAAATACGGCAATGAAAAATGGGCTTTCTCGAAGGAGAATACCTTTACCGTGCTGGATTGGGGCAGGGGAATCTGGCCTCATTCCAATATGTGGTATTGGGCAAACGGAAGCACATTTACTGATGATAAAATTTTCGGGTTTGAATTAACATGGGGCTTTGGAAATACCGAAAAAGCAACGGAAACAGCACTGTTTTATGATGGCGTCTGCCATAAAATAGGTGATGTTCATCTTGAAAAGGATCCCGAAATCGGCGGAAAGTGGATGGAACCATGGCATTTTATCAGTGATGACGGCAGAATGGATTTGGTTATGACCCCGTTTTATGATAATGCAACAAATATGATGCCTTTTAACCTTGTTGGTATGAATACACATCAGGTGCATGGCTTGTGGAACGGAAATGTTACTCTTGATGACGGAACAAGGCTTGAAATCAAGAATATGTATGCATTCTGTGAAAAGGTTTATAATAAATGGTAAAATGAAAAGACAATCCATAAAGGATTGTCTTTTCGGCTCTTATAATTAATGTGCGAATTCTGCTTCTCTTTTTTTGGTATCCTTTCTGAACAGGAATTTAAACAATGTTCTTACAAGCGGCTGAATAAAGAACAATTGTGTAAAGAACGCAAACGGGAAGTTGAAGCAGACAAGCTTAAGCCAATTTGCAAGGAATGTAATTACATTGAAGCCCTCATAGAACGGATAGTAGAAAAT
This sequence comes from Ruminococcaceae bacterium UBA3323, assembly GCA_002361935.1. GTDB lineage: Bacteria > Bacillota > Clostridia > Oscillospirales > Acutalibacteraceae > Eubacterium_R. The sequence continues at coordinate 34,465 of DESD01000032.1, forward strand.
GGCTGCAAGAAAGCTCATCGCAGGGCACATAAGCCCAACTGTTGCACAAATGATTGCAGATTCAAAAATCATATGATGTGTTGATTTCATATCAAAAATCTTTGCCGCAAGTTTGAATGACAACGGACTTCCCATAATGACTTCAAGCACATATGCGCAGGCAAATTCGATAAGGATTATTGCCCATATCGGAAGCATTTTGCCGAACATATAAACGCCGCCCTGATTGTTGATTGCTTCTGTTACACCCGAAGCGTTGTTGATTTCCATTAATGTGCTGCCGTTTATTACATAAAGGCTGTAAAACACATAAGCGTGAACGGTTATTACAACAGTTAAAAATGCAAAAAACATTCTTTGAAATTGATTTCTTGGCATAATAAATGCCCTCCTTGTGTTTTTTGCATAAAAAAACACAAGCTGCCTGCATAATCTGAAAATAAAAACATATTACCGTAATCAGATTTATGTGCAAAGCACTACTTGTGTCGTTATGCATGTATTAAATTTACTTATGGATTATATCACTGTAAATGAAAAAAAGTCAAGAAAAAATTTTTTTGCAGACAGTTTGGATTTTATTTCCGTCTTACTTATTGACCGGTTAAATTAAAACAATTATTATTGATGATGAAAGGATAAATTATTATGTTTAAAAAGAAAATATGTTGCGTTGCTTCAGTTAATTTAACAAATTATTCGCCTGCGGCATTAAGAAGAATAAGTAAAATTGCAAATTGTGCATTAGTTTTTCTTCCTGAAAATCCAAGTGTTGAATATATGGAGGCATTTAATGAAATCAGCCTTATTAATGTTGCTAATGTAATTCATGCTCCGTCTGATAAAACGATTTGTTCAGTTAATGGCTCAGCTATACTGAAAGATGTTAGTTCAAAAAATTTTTATATTGTTAACGGGGAAGCAGTTGTATTATCCACCGTATCTGATGAGCCTGTTCCATTTATTGTAAATGGTCAAATTTTTTATAAAGATGATATGAATATTGAGTGCATTTCGGCAAATGGTGAAGCAACTCCGGTGAATTTTGATTATGAAAAAGTAAAAATATATCAAGAAAGAATTGAAATAAATGCTGATTTTATTAAACACTCCGAACAGGGAACATATATAATTTGTATGAGTAAAATCAAGCTTTCAGAAGATGTTACCGATGAAATACTCAGCGAAAAGGGTATTCATTTCATTTGTTCATCTAAAATCTATTGCAAACAGAATGTTTACGGTTATGTTGCAGCAAATTCACAGGGTATGGATAAGATTATAACGGATGCTGAAGAGTATAAAAAATTTATAATTAAATAAAATCAATGAAAAATAATATAAAAGAACAGTTTAATACTATTTATGGTAAGTTTTATCCATCTGTGATTTCTTATTTCCGTAAGCGTATAAGTGAGGATGAAGCTGAGGATTTAACCCAGATAACCTTTATGAAGCTCTGGGCTTATCTGCCCTGCGTTACAAATATCAGAAATGAAAAATCGTTTATATTTTCCATTGCAAAAAATGTTTATTGCGACAGAATGCGGCAGAAAAAGCTGCAGACAATTTCCGAAAATGAGCAGTTTTTTGAGGCAGCAGACAGTAAGGATTTTACAAAGGATATTGAAATGCAGATGATTGTCAGCAGTCTTCCAAGGCAGGAAAGGGAAATGATAGAACTTAAAAAGCTTGGCTTTTCAAGCCGGGAAATAGGTAAAATTCAGGGTGTTTCCGCCTCTGCAATCCGAACACGGCTGCAAGGGATAAGAGCAAGGCTTGGTAATTTATTAAAATAGCGTGAAATCATATGGCATTCTTGGCTTACGAAAAATGCAAAACCCACGAACATAATGTTCGTGGGTTCATTTGCTTTGGATTATTTTAAAAGTGATTTATACATTTTAATGTATTCATTGGCTGATTTGCCCCAGCTCATATCACAAAGCAATGCACGCTGAACAAGAGTTTTCCAATACTCTTTGTCATTATAAGCATCAATTCCTCGGTAAATTGCTCCAAGCATATCGTAAGCGTTATAGGTTTTGAATGTAAATCCGTTACCCTCACCGTCTCCGCTGTCGGTAATTGAATCACGCAAGCCGCCGGTTTCTCGAACAATTGGTACAGTGCCGTATCTGAGCGCAACCATCTGTGAAAGGCCGCAGGGCTCGCTCTTGCTTGGCATCAGGAATAAATCCGCACCTGCGTAAATCTTTCTTGCAAGATCGGGAACAAAACCAAGACGAAGCCCAACCTTATCGGGATATTTGTCGTGAAGCTCACGGAAGAAGCTTTCATACTGCCATTCGCCCGAGCCGAGAACAACATACTGAACTTTGCGTTCCCAAAGGCTCTTTTCAAGCACCTCTTTCATAAGATCCACGCCTTTATGGCCAACAAGTCTTGTAACAATTCCGATAATGGGAACATTCGGATCAACATAAAGGCCCATTGCTTTCTGAAGCTCTTCCTTGTTTTTAGCCTTTGCAGAAAAGTCTTCAGCATTGTAGTTTTCCCAAAGGGCAGGGTCTGTTTCGGGATTGTAGCTTTCTGTATCAATACCGTTCAGGATGCCACAAAGCTTCCAGCTTCTCTGATTCAGAATCGGATCAAGACCGTGTGAATACCATGGATCCAGAATTTCCCTTGCGTAACTCGGAGAAACGGTTGTAACCTTATTTGCACATTCAATACCTGCTTTAAGGAAGTTAACAAGCCCGTCATACTTAATCAGGCTGTAATGCTCGGGTGCGATACCTAGAACATCCTCAAGAAGCTCGTTGCCGTATTTTCCCTGATACTGGATATTGTGAATTGTAAACACAGTTTTGATATTCTCATATCCCATCTGGTTTGCATAGTAGCAGCTGTAGTACAGAGGGGTTAATGCACTCTGCCAGTCATTACAGTGAATGATATCGGGCTTCCAGCCGATTGCCGGAATAATTTCAATTGCCGCTCTTGCAAAGAATGCAAACCTTTCTGCATCGTCAAAATGGCCGTATATACCATCTCTTTTGAAATAATACTGGTTATCAAGGAAATAGAACACTACACCGTTCAGCTTGGCTTCAAATATACCGCAGTATTGACGGCGCCAGCTTACAGGAACGGAAATGGATGTAATAAATTTCATTTTATCCTTATATTCCTGTTTGATTGAATCATAAAGAGGCATAACAACCCTGCAGCCGATTAATCTTTTGCGAAGTGCAATGGGAAGTGAGCCTGCAACATCGCCAAGGCCGCCGGATGCCATCCATGGATTTGCTTCCGATGATACAAATAATACTTTCATTTTTATCCTCCGTTAAATCCTTGTACCCTTAGAAAGAGAAACAGGGAATGTAGGTGCGCCTGAAAGCTCAACACCGTTTTTGATTGTAACATTTTTATCGGTAATAACGCAGTTTAATTTTGCATTTTCACCTACAACCGTATCCTGCATTAAAATGGAATTCTTAACAACTGCACCTTTTCCGATTTTAACGCCCTTGAAGATGATAGAGTTTTCTACCGTGCCGTCAATTATGCAACCGTCTGCCGCAAGTGAATTTGTGAATTTTGATTCATGGCCGTAAAGAGAAGGCATATCATCTCTTTCCTTCGTGCAGATAGGAAAGTCTTTTTTGAAAAGCTTATTTCTGTTTTCCTTTTCAAGAAGCTTCATTGAAACATCATAGTATGCCTGAACGGATGACAGCGTACCCACAAAGGCATCTGTTGCATCAAAAGCATAAATGTTAAGATTATTAGCATTCGCCATTATGATGTTTCTCTGGAATGAAATTTCATTTTTTGAATGGGCCGTTGTAATCAGAGATTCAAGAAGATATTTTTTCATGATAACAATATTAACGCTGTGGAAAATATCGCCGCTTTCCGCTCTGTCAAGGCTCATTTCGGTAATTCTTCCGTCTTCTTCAACTTTGTCAAAGCAGATAATTGAACCGATGCCTTCGGGCATAGGTGCTTTAACGCCTACAATGGTTATATCTGCATTGCTTTTTTCATGAGCATCGAAAAGTGCTTCGTAATCAAGTGACAAAACATTGTTGCAGTCACTCATAACAACATATTGCTGATTGCTCTGTTCCAAAAAACCTTTGTTGCCGTAAATTGCATCAATTCTGTTGCCCCACATGGCTGCTGTGCCTACATTGAACGGGGGCAGAATGAATAAGCCGTCATTCTTTCTGCTTAAATCCCAAGGCTTTCCGGTTCCTACATGGTCCATAAGAGATTGGAAATTTGCATTTGTAATAACGCCGATTTTTGTTATTCCGCTTTCAACCATATTGGATAGCGGGAAATCAATTAATCTGTATCTTGAACAGAATGGTACGGAACCCATTGTTCGCATAGTGGTTAAGCTGTCAAGTGCTTCCTCGTGAATATTTGCAAAAACCATTCCTAAAACTGTTTTTCCATTCATGATTTATACCTCCTCTCCTGATTTTATCATGACGCCGGGTTCAATTTCCTTGCCGCTTGTAATAACGGAATCCGAGCCGATAACGGCAATTCCCCAGCTTTCCGGATTTTCAAGATGCTCCGGAATTTCTCCGATTTTGGCATCCTCTTCAATAATTGCATTTTCGGCAACAATTGAATAATAGACTTTTGCATTTTTCTTGATTGTTGAGCCCGGCATAATTACGCTGTATCTTACATCAGCACCCTCTTCAATTGTTACGTTGCTGAAGATAACGCTGTAATCAACGTTTCCTTCAATTTCGCAGCCTTCTGATATAGAGGAATGCTCAACTGTTGCATTTTTTCCTATGTATTGCGGCGGTGCCATCGGATTTCTGCTGTAAATCCTCCAGCTCTTATCGCTCAGATCAAGGTCAACATTCGGATTGATTATATCAAGGTTTGCTTCCCAGAGTGAATCAATTGTTCCTACATCTTTCCAATATCCCTTGAATGGAAATGCAAACATTCTTTCGCCTGCATCCAGCATGGTAGGAATAATATTTTTACCGAAGTCATTTGCAGAGCCTTCTGTGTTTTCATCCTGAATTAAGTATTGTTTCAACTTGTCCCAGCTGAAAACATAAACTCCCATAGAAGCTTTGTTTGATTTAGGTTCGGCAGGCTTTTCGGCAAATTCGAAAATTCTGTCTGTTTCATCTGTTGCAAGAATGCCGAAGCGTGATGCTTCCTCCCACGGAACCTCAAGTACTGCAATGGTGCAGGCAGCATCGTTTTTTTTGTGGAAGTCAATCATTTTTGAATAGTTCATTTTGTAAATATGATCTCCAGAAAGAATAACAACATATTCAGGATCATATTTTTCGATGAAATTGATATTCTGATAAATAGCGTTTGCTGTGCCCTTGTACCATTCAGCACCGCCGATAGCCTCGTACGGTGACAGTACATGAACACCGCCGTTCTGTCTGTCTAAATCCCATGGCTGACCGTTTCCGAGATAATCGTTCAGTTCAAGCGGCTGGTACTGGGTAAGAACACCAACGGTATAGATGCCGCTGTTTACACAGTTTGAAAGCGGGAAATCTATAATTCTGTATTTTCCGCCGTACGGAACAGCCGGCTTTGCTATGTTCTTTGTAAGTACGCCAAGGCGGCTGCCCTGACCGCCTGCAAGCAGCATTGCAACAACATTTGATTTGCGTGCCATAAATTTTTCCTCCTTGATAAATCTGTTTAATTTGCTTTTTCTAAAAACAGGGCGTTGAGACCACCCAGCTTAATGCCGATACTCTGCTCAAAACCATGCATTGGCTTTTTAGCTGATCTGTAAGTGCCGGAAAGCCTTGCTTTTCCGCCGCCGTATTTTTTCAGGTTACTGTCGAATATAACCTTGTACGAGCCCTTTTCCGGAACGCCGATTCTATATTCCGAATGCTCAACAGGTGTGAAATTGAAGATACCTATAATCTCTTTGCCTTCTTTGCTCATCCTGCGGAAAGCAATTGTTGAATTTCTGTTGTCATCGCTTGAAATCCAGCTAAAGCCCTCCCAGCTGTAATCAATTTCCCAAAGCTCCGGATGCGCTTTGTAGAAATGATTCAGATCCTTTGAAAACTGCTGAAGCTTTTTATGCTTGTCAAAATCAAGAAGCAGCCAGTCTAATCCCTCTTCGTAAGCCCATTCCTTGAATTGACCGAATTCTTGCCCCATGAATAAAAGCTTTTTGCCGGGATGCGCCATCATATAGGAAAGGAAAATCCTCATTCCGTCAAATTTCATTTCATATTCGCCGGGCATCTTGTTGAGCAGGCTGCATTTTCCGTGAACAACCTCATCGTGGCTGATCGGAAGAACAAAGTTTTCCGAAAAAGCATAGAAGAAGCTGAATGTAATGCAATCGTGATTATTTTTTCTGAATAACGGATCAAGCGAGGTATAACGAAGCATATCGTTCATCCAGCCCATATTCCACTTGAAATTAAAGCCAAGCCCTCCGATATCGGTTGGCATTGTAATCATAGGCCATGCCGTGGATTCTTCGGCAATCATCATAATAGACGGATGCTCTTTGAACATTGCGGAATTAAGCGTTTTGAAAAACTCTACTGCTTCATAGTTTTCTCTTCCGCCGTCTTTATTCGGTAACCATTCGCCTGCATTTCTGCCGTAATCAAGATAAAGCATAGATGCAACAGCATCTACTCTCAGGCCGTCAAAGTGATATTTATCTGCCCAGTACATAGCGGAGGAAATGAGAAAGCTTTTTACTTCGTTTTTGCCGTAATCAAAAACTCTTGTGCCCCATTCCTTATGCTCGCCCTTTCTCATATCGCTGTATTCATAAAGCGGTTCTCCGTCAAATTCATAAAGACCGCAGGCATCCTTCGGGAAGTGGGCAGGCACCCAATCAAGAATTACGCCGATTCCCGCCTTATGGCACTGATCAACGAAATACATTAAATCCTCGGGTTTGCCGTATCTGGATGTAGGAGCAAAATAGCCGGTTACCTGATAGCCCCATGAGCCGTCATACGGATATTCCATAATAGGCATCATTTCAATGTGCGTATATCCCATTTCTTTTACATAAGGAATAAGCGTATCTGCCATTTCTCTGTAGGACAGGAAATCTCCGTTTTCGTGCCTTTTCCATGAACCGAAATGGATTTCATAAATGTTAACAGGCTGCTCAAGCATATTTCTGCCTTTGTTATCATCAGCCCATTTTTTATCTGTCCATTTATAATTGTCTATTTCATAAACCTTGCTGGCAGTCCCCGGTCTTGTTTCACAGTGAAAGCCGTATGGATCTGCTTTGTCAAGAGTTCTGCCGTCTTTTGTGCGAATTGCATATTTATAGCAATCAAAAATATGAACGCCGCTTTTTATACACTCCCATATTCCCGGAGCAATGGGAATCATATAATCCGCTTCGTAATTCCAGCTGTTAAAATCGCCTACAAGGGAAATCGCCTGTGCGTGAGGTGCCCAAACACGGAAGGCAAAAGTATCTCCTTCTATTCTATGAACGCCAAAAAACTCATATGCCCTGTAATTCTCTCCTTTGTGAAAAAGATAGACAGGGAATTGATATTCCTTTTTAATTTCACTCATAAGTTTTAATCTCCTTTTTCTGAGCATATCTTAAAACAAGCAAAAATTTTGCTGTTTTATGGGGATTAAATTCAAAATCATTTTTGTGCATAATACCCAATATTATTATAATCCAATGCTATTGTATCATTATACAACTTAATATTCAAGGCTTTTTTGTTTATTTTGTTACAAGGTTTTTTTTTGTTTATAAAATTATTGTGCAAAATGTTACAAAAATCAGCCGGAAGTTTGTGCAACCTAAAGAAATGTATAAATGTATTAAATTGTGCAGAGTTAAGCAAATTGAAAAAATATAAAAAATCAATTCATTTTAACGGAAAATTCTCTATATAAATGAAAAATATAATAAATTTTGGTATTGACTGTATAGAATTCATTAGGATATAATACTATTTATTAAAGGAGGGAGTGCGATGAAAGATATTATTGTAGTTTATCCTTCAAGAAATGCTGCAATGAAGCTTCGCGCTCTTATCGAAAAAGGCGGCTATCATGTTTCGCATATATGTGCTCATGGCTCAACGGCGCTTGAAATTGCACAGGAAAAAAGAAGCGGTGTTATTATTTGCCCTTTTGTTATGAGCGATATGTCCTCTGCCGATTTGGCTGAGGCGCTGCCTGTTGGCTTTGATGTTATTGCACTTTCCAAAAACGGAAGTGAACAGTATATGGGTAATATGCTGACACTGACCATGCCGCTCAATTTAAGTGATTTTCTGCAGACAGTGGGCATTCTTGCCTCAAGTCAATCAGGCTTTACCAAAAGAAGCGAAAGTGACAGTGATTACATATCCAAGGCAAAGGAAGCACTTATGAGCGTTAAGGGTATGAGCGAAATGCAGGCGCATAAGTATCTTCAGAAGATTAGTATGAACAGCGGCAAAAAGCTTTTGCAGACGGCAATGGATATTCTTGACGAATTGAATTAATACTGCAGCACAGCATTATTTGCATATTGTAAGGCATAATTTGAGATTTTAACCATGCTTTATTTGTGTATAATCAAATTGGGCTGAAAAGTTATTACATAATTACGGAGATGATTTTATGAAATTTACAAAGATGCACGGCTGTGGAAATGATTATGTTTATGTAAACGGTTTTGAAGAAAAAATTGCTGATGAAGCAAAGGCTGCCATTACGGTTTCGGACCGCCATTTCGGCATAGGTGCGGATGGTCTTATTATAATCAAACCGTCTGATATTGCCGATTTTGAAATGGTTATGTATAATGCAGATGGATCCCGCGGTGCAATGTGCGGCAATGGTGTGCGTTGTGTTGCCAAATATGTTTATGATCATAAATTAACGGATAAAAGATCCATTTCGGTGGCATCAATGGGTGCTGTCAAGTATATTGATGTTGATGTTGAAAACGGCAGTGTTGTTTCGGCAAAGGTGGATATGGGCAGCCCTGTTCTTGAGGCAGAAAGAATCCCCGTGTTAACGGATAAGGAAAAAGCAATTAATGAGCCGATTACCGTTGACGGCAGGGAGTATCTTATGACATGCGTTTCCATGGGAAATCCCCATGCAGTTATCTTTACGGATGTTCCCGTAAGAGAGTTTCCGCTTGAAAAAATAGGACCGATGTTTGAAAACCATCCTGCTTTTCCTGACAGAGTCAATACGGAATTTGTGAATGTTACAGACAGAAAAAATCTTGATATGCGTGTCTGGGAGCGCGGCTCAGGCGAAACCCTTGCCTGCGGAACAGGCACCTGTGCAACCGTTGTTGCGGCAATTTTAAACGACTATGTTGACCATGATGTCACCGTTCATCTTATCGGCGGTGATTTGAAAATCAGCTGGAGCGGCAATGAAGCAGACAGTGTATTTATGACCGGTCCTGCGGAAACGGTCTTCAGCGGCGAAATAAAGTTATAAATAATAGGAGGTTTAATAAATATGAAAATTAATGAAAACTTTTTAAAAATTGAAGGCTCTTATCTGTTTTCAACTGTTGCAAAGAAGCAGCGTGAATATCAGACTGCACATCCGGAAAAAGAGGTTATCCGCCTTTCTATCGGTGATGTAACAAAGCCGCTTGTTCCTGCTGTTGTTGAAGCAATGCATAAGGCTGTGGATGAAATGGCTGATGAAGACACTTTCAGAGGCTATCCGCCTGAATACGGTTATGATTTCATTCTTGATGCCATTCAGAAGAATGATTATGCAGACAGGGGAATTGATATTGCCAAGGATGAGATTTTCCTTTCAGACGGCGCTAAGTCTGACTGCGGAAATATCGGCGATATATTCAGTGTTGACAATAAGGTTGCAATTTGTGATCCGGTTTATCCTGTTTATCTTGATACCAATATTATGGCAGGAAGAAGCGGAAATAAAGGAGAAAACGGCCTTTTTGAAAATATTATTTATATGCCCTGCACAGCGGAAAACGGTTTTATGCCTGAACTTCCGAAGGAAAAGGCAGATGTTATCTATCTCTGCTTCCCGAATAACCCGATTGGTGTAACTGCTTCAAAGGAACAGTTAAAGGTATGGGTTGATTATGCACTTCAGAATCATTCTCTTATTCTTTTTGATTCAGCTTATGAAGCGTTTATTACGGATGATTCTCCGAAATCCATTTATGAAATTGAGGGTGCTAAGAAATGCGCTATTGAGCTTCGTTCGTTTTCCAAAACAGCAGGCTTTACAGGTATGCGATGCGGTTATACTGTTGTTCCTAAGGAACTTGTTTTTGACGGCACAAGCCTTAATCCATTGTGGGCCCGTCGCCAGGCTACAAAGTTCAACGGTGTAAGCTATATTACCCAGCGTGCTGCCGAAGCTGTTTACAGTGAAGAGGGAAAGAAGCAGACCAAAGAGGTTATTGCATATTATCAGAGAAATGCCAAAACCATTTTTGACGGCCTTACAGAAGCCGGCTTTACCTGCTACGGGGCTAAGAATTCTCCGTATGTATGGCTTTCTACACCTGAGGGAATGACATCCTGGGAATTTTTTGATGATTTGCTTAATAAGTGTCAGGTTGTCGGCACTCCGGGTTCGGGCTTTGGTCCGAGCGGCGAAGGCTATTTAAGATTAACGGCCTTCGGCAATTATGAAAAAACGATTGAGGCCGTTGAACGTATTAAATCTGTTTACGGCAAATAATTTATAAAACAGGAGGAATTAGTGTGAAAAATCACACTATTTAGATTATATTGCCCTCAAAATTTGCCGATGGCATAATTTTGAGATGGCTAAATTCACATCACGCCTTGTCTGGCTACAACAAGGAAATCGTGATTTTTAATTACTATTTGTAGCCAGAAAGGCTATGTGAATTAAAATGAACAAAACAGAGCAGTTATACGAAGGAAAAGCAAAGAAAGTATGGGCAACTGAAAACCCGGATGTTGTTATCGTTGATTACAAGGATGATGCAACTGCTTTCAACGGAAAGAAAAAGGGTACAATTGTAGGCAAGGGTGTTGTTAACAATAAAATGTCCAACTACCTTATGCAGATTCTGGAAACAAAGGGTGTTCCCACTCATTTTGTTGAGGAGCTTTCAGATCGTGAAACAGCAGTTAAAAGAGTTACTATTGTTCCGCTTGAGGTAATTATCCGTAACCGTGCAGCAGGCTCAATCTGCAAAAGATTAGGGCTTGAGGAGGGCATGGATTTTGTTGCTCCGTCTATCGAATTTTCCTATAAATGTGATGAGCTTGATGATCCGCTCATTTCCGAATATCATGCAATTTCCTGCGGCTTCTCAACCAGAGAGGAAGTAGATACAATCAAAGAAATGGCATTTAAGGTTAATGATGTGCTGAAAGAGTATTTTGCATCTATTGGCGTTGAGCTTATTGACTTTAAGCTTGAATTTGGTAAAACATCAGACGGCACAATCGTTCTTGCTGATGAAATCAGCCCGGATACATGCCGTTTCTGGGATATGGAAACGCACGAAAAGCTTGATAAGGATCGTTTCCGCCGTGATCTTGGCGGTGTTGAAGATGCTTATGCAGAAATGATGAAAAGGACAGGTCTTGAAAAATAATGCCGAATAATACTTATAATTCTCCGTTCAATGCTCGTTACGCCAGCAAGGAAATGCAGTATATTTATTCTCCCGATTTTAAGTTTAAGACATGGAGAAGGCTTTGGATTGCCCTTGCTGAAGCTGAAAATGAGCTTGGACTTAATGTTACAGAGGAACAGATAGAAGAGCTTAAGGCTCATGCTGATGATATTAACTATGAGGTTGCACAGGAATATGAAAAAAAATTCCGCCACGATGTTATGAGCCATGTTCATGCTTATGGTGAGCAGTGCCCTAACGCAAAGGGAATTATTCATCTTGGTGCAACAAGCTGCTATGTCGGTGATAACACGGATGTTATTACAATGCGTGAAGCGTTGCTTCTTATTAAAAAGAAGCTTGTAAATGCAATTGCTTCTGTTGCTAAATTTGCTGATGAATATAAGGATATGCCCTGCCTTGGCTTTACCCATTTTCAGCCTGCACAGCCTACAACTGTTGGTAAGAGAGCTACTCTCTGGCTTATGGATCTTGTAATGGATTATGAAGAGGTAGAGCATGTTCTGGATACACTTATGCTTCTTGGTTCAAAGGGTACAACAGGTACCCAGGCTTCCTTCCTTGAACTTTTCAACGGCGACCATGAAAAGTGTAAAGAGCTTGATAGAAAGATTGCGGAAAAAATGGGCTTTAAGGCATGCTTCCCGGTCAGCGGACAGACTTATGCAAGAAAGCTTGATACAATTGTCTGCAATTGCCTTGCTCTTATTGCGCAGTCCTGCTGCAAATTTTCAAATGATTTAAGACTTCTTCAGAATCTTAAGGAAATTGAAGAGCCGTTTGAAAAAAATCAGATTGGTTCATCGGCAATGGCTTATAAGCGCAATCCGATGAGAAGTGAAAGAATTGCATCCCTTTCCCGTTATGTTATGATAGATGCGCTTAATCCTGCGTGGACGGCATCTGCACAGTGGTTTGAAAGAACGCTTGATGACAGCGCCAATAAGCGTGTTTCCGTTGCAGAAGCATTTCTTGCAACAGACGGCATTCTTGATTTGTATATCAATGTTACAAGCGGTCTTGTTGTATATCCAAAGGTTATTGAGGCTCGTCTTATGAGCGAACTTCCGTTTATGGCAACCGAAAATATTATGATGGATGCTGTTAAAAAGGGCGGCGACAGACAGGAACTTCACGAAAAAATCCGTGTTCATTCAATGGCTGCCGGTGCAGTTGTTAAGGTTGAGGGCGGTCAGAATGATTTGGTAGACAGAATTGCTGCCGATCCTGCATTTATGATGACCAAGGAAGAAATTCTGGCAATTATGAAGCCGGAAAACTTCGTTGGCAGAGCTCCTCAGCAAACCGCAGATTTCCTTGCGGAAACCGTTAAGCCTATTCTTGACGCAAATAAAGATTTGCTCGGAATTGATATAGAAATCAACGTTTAAAAACATTTAACCCACTATGATATTCATAGTGGGTGTTTTTTTGTTGACAATATTTAATTGTATAAATTATAATGATATTATAAAGAGTTATATGATAAAAGGGGTGTTTATGATGGGCAGTGTTAATATAAGAATGAAAGGCAATCACTCTAAAAGTATTGAAAAAATATCAAATATTTTAAAAGAAGAAATAAATGCACAATTGGTTGCTGAAAATCAGAGAAGTTATAGCGATGTTAATGTAATTTTGCTGTCGTTTGAAAAGTATTTTATGCGAAACGGAAGCTATGCAAGTTTAACGGTTTTACTGACAGAAGATGAAATAAAACAAACAGCGGATATTATCGGTTCCGGCGGAGGAGAGGGTATTTTTAATCTCAGCTGGGGTGCTAATTCCAATTTTGCAGATATGGCGGAAAGAGTTTTAAGCATGAATGGTTTTAAAACAGAATAATCGAATTTCACAAAACAAAAGGCACCGATGTATCGGTGCCTTTGTTTTTTGTTATTAACCGCGTTTGTTGAAATCTTCCGATAAGGTATTCATTGCTTTGAATAACTTATGTGTGTAAATGAACGGACCTACAATAATTAAAGAGCCCAGCACGTTCCAAAGCCAGAAATCTGCTGCTCCGAAACTATAGTCAAGCTGTCTTCTTTCAAGTTCCTTTCCTATACGGGAAGAAATTTTAGCAAACCAAACGATTGCGCCGATTCCAAGTGTTATAGGAGCTATAATGAAGATTAAAAGACAGTAGTGCATAGTTCTCTTGTTGTCGTATCTGCCCGCGATAGTGTTAATATCGTTTGATACACCTGAGAATGCAACAATTGCATAAATACCAAGGGTTACGATTGAAAGCAGAATGAACTTTGCAAGACCTCTGTTTGTCTTAAGCTGCGTAACAGGGGTGTTTGGCTGTACATATGTGTCCTGTGTAATCGTTGCCTGTGTATTCTGTGTTTCGTTCATAATAAAAACCTCCTCAATTTAATGAGTTAATAATAACACATAAGTATTCATATTGTCAACATATGTGTTCATAATTCAAAGAAAAACATCATACACTTAAATTAAGAACAATTTAAGGGGTGTAAAATATGTTTGTTCCAATGCTTGATTCGAGAATCGTGGGAGAGGTTATAGCCGATTTCCGAAAGAAAAAGGGAATAAGCCAGGAGGTGCTGAGCGGTCTTGCCGATATCGGCAGAACGCATCTGAGTGCTATTGAAAGGGGAGAACGTAAACCTACATTGGAAACACTTTACAGAATTTCAGCAGCAATGGATATAAAAATGAGTGATATTATTATAGAGATTGAAAAACGGCTGAATTAAATATTGTAAATAATATTTTACATAAATGAAATGATTGTAAAATTAAATATCTCAAAAGATTTACAGCATATCACAAATTGGGTAATATAATTGAAATTTAAAATAAAGTTTGTTATTATATAGTCCTTAATGAAAGGATGGTTCGGTGAACAGTACTGAATATTTTATATATCTTTTAGCCTGCCACTTGAATTCAGTTGATCCGAATGGCGAAAAAAGAATGGATTGGCAGCAGATTTACAATCTTGCTGAAAAAAATAAACTAACTGCGATTATTGCATATGAAATCAAAAGGCTTCCTGCTGATTGCCGTCCCGGCGGAACGATTGGTGCATGGTTTAATGAAAGCTATGAAAACACTGTGCACAGCTTTCGCCCGAATCTTCAATCACTTGCAGGTTTTATTAATGCTTTAACGGAGGCAGGAATTCCCCATGTGCTTTACAAGGGCGTTGTTCTAAGGAATTATTATCCGTTTCCCGAGCTTCGTGTCGGTATAGATACGGATGTTGTGCTCAGACCCGCCGATTATATTAATGCGATAGAAGCGCTTAAAAAAAGGGGCTTTATTGAAAAATCCATCGAAAGCAATTCGGCAACTCTTCAGTTTGAAAAGGATGTTTTCGAGCTTCATACAGAGCTTGAAAGTATAAATATTCAAAGCAAAATTTATTTTGCAACGCCGTTTGATGATATAAGTGATTCCTCGGGGTACACCTATAAATTAAAGCCGGTTTATCATTTGCTGTATCTGGTGTCGCATATTGCACATCATCTGCAGACAGGGCATGCAAGCATAAAAATGATTATGGATATAGATGCACTTATACGCAGATATCCTGATATTAATATCAATGATTTTCTTATATTAAGTGACAATATCAAGATAGGGAAAACCGCAGAAACGCTTCTTGCATTTTCAAAAAAGATTTTCAATACTCCTGTAGTTCTGAATTTCACCTTTGAGGATGAAGACACGCTGTCTCTTTTTAATGATTTTATTTATGCTTTTTCAACGGGTAAGGTTTTCGGAAGCTCTGATGAAAACGAAGAAAACAACGGCAAGAGAAACACTTTGGATTTTGTAAAAAACATTTTTGCGAAAATTTCAAGGCCCAAAAAGCAGGAAAATGAATTATCCTATTATCAGATTCAGCTTCTTGAGGAGCTGGGGCTTAAAGAAAAGGAAGAATAAATAAAACTGCACGACAAAAGTCGTGCAGTTTTTGTTAATGTTCGTCACTTAAAACCGCATGTGCGCATCTAATTCCGTCAACGGCTGCGGAAACAATTCCTCCTGCGTAGCCTGCGCCCTCGCCGCAGGGATAAACACCGCTGATATTGCACTGGCAGAATTCATCTCTTAAAATTCTTACCGAGCTGGAGCTTCTTGTTTCGGGGGCGGTCAATACGGCATCATACAGATTAAAGCCGTTAAGCTTCTTATCCATTTCAACAATTGCGGATTTCATTGTTGCCGAAACCCTTTCCGGCAGACATTCATCAAGGTTTGTTAATGTTACGCCGGTAGGGCAGGTTGGATTAACACTTCCAAGAGCTTTGCTCTCTTTTCCTGCAAGAAAATCGCCGACAAGCTGAGCAGGTGCTTTGTAATCTCCGCCTGCAAGAAGATATGCAGTATGCTCAATCTCCCGTTGATAATATATTCCTGCAAGCGGGTGATCGCTTGGAAAATCACATGGTTCAATGCCAACAAGAAGCGCACTGTTTGCGTTTTCTCCATCCCTTGCCAGACTGCTCATTCCGTTTACGATAACGCCCTCTTTTTCACTCGCAGCGGCAACAACCGTTCCGCCGGGACACATACAGAAAGTGTATGCACCCCGTTCATGAAGCCCGTGGCAGGAAAGCTTGTAATCGGCGGCGCCAAGCTTTTTATGACCTGCAAATTTTCCGTACTGTGCTTTATTAATAAGGCTTTGCGGATGCTCAATTCTTGCACCAACCGAAAACGGCTTCTGTATGATTTCGGCACCGAGATTATACAGCATCTCAACAGTATCCCGTGCGCTGTGCCCGATTGCCATGATAACGCTGTCTGCTTCCATATCCGAGGTTTTGCCTTTTTTTGTGTATCGTATGCCCTGAACAAAGCCGTTATATACGATAAGCTTTTCAAGCTTGGTTTCAAGCCAAACCTCTCCGCCAAGCTTCTCAATTTTTTTGCGGATATTTTTAACAACAACCGCAAGTCTGTCTGTTCCGATATGCGGCTTTGAGGAATAGAGTATTTCCTCCGGTGCGCCTGCTTCGTAAAGCTCATCAAGCACCTTTCGTATAAACGGGCTCTTTATTCCTGTTGTAAGCTTTCCGTCTGAAAACGTTCCTGCACCGCCCTCGCCGAACTGAACATTCGATTCCTCATCAAGCTTTCTTTTTGTCCAGAATTCGTTAACATCCTTTTGGCGTGCATCAATGTCCTTTCCACGCTCCAGTATAATAGGCTTTAAGCCTGCTTCGGATAAAATCAATCCTGCAAGCATGCCTGCCGGACCGAAGCCGACAATAATCGGCCTGTATTTTGAAGCCCGCCTGTTTTCGGGAATTTCATACATATACGGCTTTGCAAGCTGAACTTTGCCTGATTTGCATTTTGAAACAATCTGTGTTTCATCAAGACTGATCAGAACGTCAACAGAGTATGTAAAATGAACATCCTCTTTCTTTCTTGCATCAACGCTTTTTTTGTAAATGGTAAGCGATTTTATATATTTTTTATTGATTTTCAGAATTTTTGCTGCTTTGGCTTCAAGCAGGCTTTCGTCTTCATCAAGCGAAAGTCTTATTTCATTTATTCGTATCATTTTTCTTTTCCACAATCCTGTTTGCTGTTTTTATTCCGCTTTGCCATGCAAAGTCAAGGTTAAATCCGCCGCAGGGAAACTGTTTGTCAAGGATTTCCCCGCAAATATAAAGATTATCCACTTTAGTGGACTGATAATCCTTTATCTCATTAAGCGGTATACCGCCGCTTGTTATCTGTGCAAAATCAAAGCCTTTTGTTCCTGTTAAAATAAGCCTCCAGTTTTTTGTAAAGAAAGCCATTTTTTCTGTATCGCTATCTGCCTGCTTTGATATTATATCCGAAAGCTTTCTGCCGATAATCCCGCACAGGCTGCCGAATTGCTTAATATAAGTGTAAAGCTCGTCTTTGCTCATTTCGGGAACAAGGTCAAGCACTGCTGTGCATTTTTCCGGTGTTTCCTTTGCAAAGTTTTCGGAAACAAAGTAAGAAAGGTTCATTGCCGCAATCCCGGAAAGGCCGTAATCTGTGAAAAGAACCTCTCCGTACTCTTCGGCTTTTGTGATGCCGTTCAATTCAATTTTTAAATTGCATCTTGTTCGTGTACCCTTAATTGCTCTGGGATATCTGCTGGAGGAGGTAAGCTGAACAAGGGCAGGGGATAAAGCGGTTGTGCTGTGCCCAAGCTTTTTAAGAAGCTGATAGCCGCTTCCGTCAGAGCCAAGATTTTTCTGTGCCTTGCCGCCTGTTGCAACAATAATGTAATCTGCTTTAAAAGTGCCTTTTGAAGAATAAACGGTTAAATCCTTCTGTATTTCTGTAACTTCACAGTCTGTTATTATTTCAACGCTAAGATGATTACATGCTTCAAGCAGAATGTCAAGCACGGTTTCCGCCTTAAGCGAATAGGGATAGATTCTGCCCTGCTCCTCTTCGCAAAGCATAAGGCCGATTCTGTTGAAAAATGCCTTAACATCTTCGTATCCGTCTGCGTATTTATTTGTTAAATTGCACCTGCCGTTTCCCGTTGCAAGAATTTTTCTTCCGGCTGATGACAAGCGCTCCAATATGATAACCCTTTCACCCGGCAGCTTCTGCTTCAGAGTGATGGCCGCAGCAAGGCCTGATGCCCCTGCACCTATTATAATTGTTGACATAAAAACTCCAAAATGCATTTTAATATGTATTATAATAATATAAAACATCAATAATTGCAAATTTTTTCTTGAAATTGCTTGACTTGTTCTTTCTTATGTGTTATAGTTGGAATACCTCGAAAAGGGGTTAATTTTTTTGCCCTTTTTTCTGTGCATAATTTGCCTGAGGGAGATTTAGATTATCGAAATAAAATGGAGGTGCCGAAATGAGAGTTAAAGTTACTTTAGCTTGCACTGAATGCAAACAGCGAAATTACAACACAATGAAAAACAAAAAGAATACTCCGGACAGACTTGAAATGAACAAGTACTGCCGATTCTGCAAAAAGCATACTCTTCACAGAGAAACAAAGTAACGGAGGATAGCAATGGCTAAAGATAAAAAGGTTGATGAAACCAAGCCTGAAAAGGTTGATGAAACCAAGCCGTCTAAGGCTAAAAAAAAGGCTGACAAAAAGAAAAAGTCAAAGAAAAACCCATTCAAATCCATTGCTGCTTTCTTTAAAAGCACGAATGCAGAACGCAAGAAAATTGTTTGGCCGACAGCAAAGGAAACAGTTAAGAACACAATTATAGTTCTTGTTGTTACCCTTATCGTTGGTTTGGCAATTTATGGTGTGGATTCTCTTCTTACGCTTGGTATGAAGGGCGTAAAGAGTCTTGCTGACAACACAACTGTAAGTGCTGAGGCTGAAGATACATCAAATCCGGATGCAGATATCGTAGAAGATGAAACAAAAGAGTCTTCATCCGATGAAAGCACAAACAATGCTGATGAATCCAGCACTGAGGATGCATCCCAGCCAGCCGAGTAAGCTGAATTTTAATTACGGAGGCTAAATATCCATATGGAAGAAGCAAAATGGTATGTTGCTCATACATTTTCAGGATATGAAAACAAAGTAGCAAGTAATATTCAAACTGTTGTAGAAAACCGTAATCTTCATGATTTGATTCAGGAGGTTTCGGTTCCGACAGAAACAGTTGTAGAAATTAAAGAAGACGGAACAAAAAAAGAGGTTGAAAGAAAAATCTTTCCGGGCTATGTGCTTGTTAAGATGGTTATGAATGATGATACATGGTATGTTGTTCGTAATATCAGAGGATGCACAGGATTTGTAGGCCCCGAAAGCAAGCCCGTTCCTTTAACTGAGGAAGAGGTTAAAAAGCTTGGTGTTGAGAAAATCAGCGTTGAGGTTGCTTATGCAGAGGGCGATCTTGTTAATGTTGTTGACGGCCCGCTTGAAGGCTTCTCGGGAACAGTTGATTCCGTTGATGTAAACAAAAACAGCGTTCAGGTTACCATCTCTATGTTTGGCCGTGAAACCGCTGTTGAATTTGAACTTGACCAGTTGGAAAAGGTTAAGGATTAATTACAGGTAATTTGCAGTATATCTGCTTGTTATTCATCGCTTGGCGATGAGTGGGAGGGGGATTGCTTCCCCGCCAAACCACATTATTTAGGAGGAAATTATTATGGCTCAGAAGGTAGTAGGTTTAATTAAACTTCAGATTCCTGCAGGCAAAGCAACTCCGGCGCCACCGGTAGGTCCTGCACTTGGTCAGCATGGTGTTAACATCATGGCTTTCACAAAAGAATTCAATGAAAGAACAAAGAATGATGCCGGTCTTGTTATTCCTGTTGTTATTACAGTATTTGAAGATCGTTCATTCACATTCGTAACAAAAACACCACCGGCAGCGGTTCTTATTAAAAAGGCTTGCGGCATTGACAAGGCTTCAGGCGTACCAAATAAGAATAAGGTTGCAACAATCACTAAGGCTCAGATTCAGCAGATTGCTGAAACAAAGATGCCGGACCTCAATGCAGCTAATCTTGAAGCAGCAATGAGCATGATTGCAGGCACCGCTCGCAGCATGGGTGTAGTAGTAGAAGACTAATTCCCCGTGTGGGAGGAAAAATCCGATTAACCACTGGAGGTAATTTATTATGAAACACGGAAAGAAATATGTAGACGGTGCTAAGCTTGTAGACCGTTCAAATTTATATGACAGTGCAGAAGCTCTTGATCTTGCTATCAAAACAGCTACTGCAAAGTTCGATGAAACAATCGAAGTTCATGTTCGTTTAGGTGTAGACTCCCGTCATGCAGACCAGCAGGTTCGTGGCGCAGTTGTTCTTCCGAACGGAACAGGTAAAGACGTAAGAGTTGCAGTATTCGCAAAGGGCGATCTTGCAAAGGCTGCTGAAGAAGCAGGTGCAGATGTTGTAGGCGATGCTGATCTTGTTACAAAGATTCAGGGCGGCTGGATGGATTTTGATGTAGCTATTGCCAGCCCGGATATGATGGGATTCGTTGGTCGTTTAGGTAAGGTTCTCGGTCCTCGTGGACTTATGCCTTCTCCAAAGGCAGGCACAGTAACCATGGATGTTGCTAAGGCTGTAGCTGAAGCTAAGGCAGGTAAAATCGAATACCGTCTTGATAAGTCAAATATTATTCACTGCCCAATCGGTAAGGCTTCTTTCGGAGCAGAAAAGCTTCTTGAAAACTTTAATGCTCTTCTGGATGCTATTATCAAGGCTAAGCCGGCAGCAGCAAAGGGTCAGTATATTAAATCCTGTGCAGTTGCTTCAACAATGGGCCCGGGCGTTAGAATCAACCCCAACAAGGTTGGCACCGGTGCAGAAGCTGAATAATTTAATTTGGTATTGACAAGGCGTTCGCCTTGTGTTACAATACATTCGCTGTTCAACCAAAGACAGCAGGTACCGTTTTCGGTGTAAGTTTATCGCCTGCCGAGGAATGAGCATTTTGATTAATATATATTTTTATATATTTATTATGAAATGTTGTGCATTCCTCTTTAGGAATGCACTTTTTGTTTTTTGGAAACAGCCATAAAGTCCGTTTTTGCATTCGCTTTAACGGCAAATAATTATGGAGGTATAATAATGCCAAGCACAGTAATTCTTGAAAAGAAACAGGCACAGGTTGCTGCTCTTGCTGAAAGAATTAAGGGCTCTATCGCAGGCGTTGTTGTTGACTACAAGGGTATTAATGTAGAAGACGATACAAAGCTTCGTAAAGAGCTTCGTGAAGCAGGTGTAGAGTATACAGTTGTTAAAAATACTCTTCTTAAAAGAGCTGCCGAAGATGCAGGTCTTGAAGGCCTTGATCCGATTCTTGAAGGCACAACAGCAATCGCAACAAGCGTTGATGATTATGTAGCATCAGCACGCATTCTTCAGAAATATGCTGACGGTCATGATAACTTCAGCCTTAAGTCAGGTTATCTTGATGGTGAAGTAATTGATTTAGCTAAGCTTCAGGCTCTTGCTAAGCTTCCGTCAAGAGAAGTTCTTCTTGCAACTGTTTGCAGCGTATTTAATGCACCAATTGCAGCATTCGCAAGGGGTGTTCAGGCTATCGTTGATAAGGGTGGCGTTGAAGCATGCGAAAAGGCAGAGGCTCCAGCAGAGGAAGCAGCTGCAGAATAAGCTGAAATAATCAGCAAAACAAATTAAAAAATTCTTTATTTGGAGGAAATAAAAATGGCATCAGAGAATGTAACAAAAATTGTTGAAGAGCTTAAAACTCTTACAGTTCTTGAGCTTTCAGAGCTCGTATCAGCAGTAGAAGAAGAATTCGGCGTAAGCGCTGCAGCAGCAGTAGCA
>DESD01000037.1 GCA_002361935.1 Ruminococcaceae bacterium UBA3323
TTTATTATACCATAGGAATATAAGAAATAATATAAAAATTTTAAAATAACTATTGACTCTCACGCAGCGTCATAGTCTATACTGTAATCAACGGGAGGGATAATGATGAAAACAGTTAAAGAAATAAGCAGATTAACAGGCATAAGCGTGCGCACGCTTCATTACTACGATGAAATAAATTTGCTGAAGCCGACAAAGATAACAGAAGCAGGTTACAGATTGTATGACGATACGGCTCTTGAACGCCTGCACAGCATACTGCTTTTTCGTGAGCTGCAGTTTCCCCTGAAAGAAATCAGGGCTATTCTGGGCAGCAGTGATTTTGATGCACAGGCGGCGCTTGAGGAGCAGATAAAGCTGCTTGAATTGCAGAAAAACAGACTGGAGGGGATTATTATGTCTGCCCGTAATTTATTAATGAAAGGAGACGGAAATATGAGTTTTTCAGCATTTGACAAAACTGAAATGAACCACTATGCCGATGAAGCAAGGGAAAAATGGGGGCATACCGATGCTTATAAAGAATATGTGCAAAAACATTCAGATTCACAGGATAAAACCGATGAAATGATGCTGATTTTTGCCGATATCGGAAAGATTAAACATCTTTCTCCGCAGTCGCAGGAAGCTGCAGATTTGATTGAAAGGCTTCGGAGCTTTATTACGGAAAACTATTACACCTGCACAGATAAGATTTTAAAGGGTTTAGGGCAGATGTACGTTAACGATGAAAGGTTTAAAAGCAATATTGACAGGGCAGGGGGAAGCGGTACTGCCGAATTTACGGCAAAGGCGATTGAAGCAATGCTATAGCCGAAAGGGTGCATATTTTAATATGCACCCTGATTTTATATTCGATTTCACTTCAAACAGTAAAATCCATTTGACAGGCTTGGAGATAATTGGTAGAATTAAACCGTATAAAATGTTGAATTTTGCAGAAAAAAGGTGGAAAAACAGTGGGGATTTTGAAAAAAGCTGCAGCTTGTTTTTTGATGATAATTCTTTTGCTTTTAACACCGGTAAATGCTTTTGCGATAGACACTGCATTTATAGACAATCCGGAAATATGGTATGAAAAAAGCGGAATTTATCATGCCTCGGAGCAGAAATTTGAAGATTTCAGCGGTATGTTCAGCTATTATACGGATATTGAAAACAACTGCTTTTATCTTCATATAAGCTACAATGAAAAGGGACTGACTGACGAAGAAAATGATGTAAAAGTAGAATTTCATATTTCTAATGACACGAATGCGTACACTTTTGTATTTGATGAAAACGGAATTACAGAACCCGGCAATGAGGTTAAAAAAGCATTTGATGCTGTCTGTAATTTCGGGAATGCAACTGCACAGGGGCAGGAGCTGTATTTGGGAATAGAATTCAGAAATAAGGCTGATAAGCAGGTGGATAATATTCTGTCCTTTTCCGTTTCGGTAAACGGAAAATCTTATAAGCTTACCGATGGAATAAGGCTTCCGTTTTACAAAGAAGAATCTGCTAAGGAAAAAGACAATGTTAATACCTCTGCTGCAAGGGAAGCAAAAACAAGCAGAAAATCAACAGAAAAAAACAGCAGCTCCAAAGTGACAACCGAAAAAGCAACAAAATTCAAATACATTCCTTCTCAAAGTTCGAATAGTCGGGAGGAATATGAAACTAACGATACGGTTCTTTCGGAAGGAGAGTTTGCTGAAACGAAAGACAATGGTGTTGAAATCATTGCCGAAGAAGAGAAAAAGCCAAAGCTTTCCGCTGCCTCAAAAATTCTGATTGCAGTTGCTGTGCTTTCCATATTAACGGGAATTGCTTTGATATCCTATTACAGTTTTAAAGCTAAAAAAGATAAACCGGAAAAGCAGGATGAAGTGTAAAGCCTGTTATGCATTCAGGTTTTGTGATAATTTCAAACAATAAAGCAGCGTTGAATATTGGCTTCAACGCTGCTTTTATATTTTATGGGTTTTATTTAAGCTTTTCTGTCCATTCTTTTTCACGAAATCCCGTTAAAATTGCTTTATCGGATATGATTAAAGGCCTTTTTACAAGCATTCCGTCTGTTGACAGGAGTTTAAGCTGTTCTTCCTCACTCATTTCGGCAAGCTTATCCTTCAGCTGCATGGATTTATAAAGCATACCGCTTGTATTGAAAAACTTTTTAAGCGGCATACCGCTTTCCGTATACCATTTTTTCAGCTCTTCATAAGTCGGACGGTTTTCCTTTATATGCCTGCTTTCATAATCTAAGCCATTTTCATCAAGCCA
This sequence comes from Ruminococcaceae bacterium UBA3323, assembly GCA_002361935.1. Taxonomy (GTDB): domain Bacteria; phylum Bacillota; class Clostridia; order Oscillospirales; family Acutalibacteraceae; genus Eubacterium_R. The sequence goes on from DESD01000037.1 coordinate 2,269, forward strand.
TTTTTTTGCTTTTTGGCAGGTTGTGCATTTCGGATATTCGATAAATAACATTGCAGTATACTCCTTAAAAAAGATTTGAATTCAGTATAAAACTTTTGAAAGAATAAAGCAAGTCCAAAGTGCAATCACAAACAAGCCCTCTGCCGGAATGGCAAGCTTTGTGTAGGGACATTTCCAGCCCTTATCTACGCAAAGGAATATGGATCTTGTTACAAACACAGTTGTTGCAAAGAATAATCCGCCAACAAGAGAATAGCTTGCGGTTTTGAGAGCCAGGGTTAAGTAAAGCAGAAAGGCGCCGAGTGCAAAGGATATTCCGCCGTAGTAAACCCTTATTTCGGTTTTGCCTGCATTGTCAACAGGTTTAACCGAAAAGCTTTCGGCATTTTTGATCGGGCTGATGATAAAAACGATTGCCATGCCGAAAAAGTAGCCTACAAGACCAATTACGGCAATGCTTGCAGGTATGTTTTCCATAAAAATTTGTTTGATTGTTTCCATAATTTTTCCCCTTACATTATTTTAGTAATTTTACTATAACATTAATCTGTCAAACAGTCAATTGAATTTTGTTACAATTTAAGCGGGCTTGTCAAAATTTTTGAATGGTATTCATTCTTCGAATAACCATAGCCCTGTTTCAGATTTTTTGGTTGTTGTACATATAAAAACATTGTGTAAGGTAAAATGACTTTACGGGTTTTCCGCGGCAAATAATTTAGTTAATCTTATTGCATTAAGGCCTTAATCATAATATAATGGAATCAGCATATTAAATAGATAATGGAGGTTAATTATGCAGAATATCAATGAGATTAAAGAACAGATTTGCGATGTCTGCCATAAAATGTGGCAGCTTGGCTGGGTTGCTGCAAATGACGGTAATGTAAGCGTTAAGCTTGATGACGGAACTATCCTTGCAACACCGACAGGTATGAGCAAATCATTTATTACACCGGACAAACTTGTTTTGCTGAACAGCAAGGGTGAAGTGCTTGATGCTGCAGAGGGGCTTCGTCCGTCAAGTGAAATTAAGATGCATCTTCGCTGTTATGATAAACGAGATGACGTAAAAAGTGTTATTCATGCTCATCCTCCGGGAGCAACAGGCTTTGCCGTAGCGCACAAGGCAATGGATATGTATAATATGATTGAGGATGTTGCCGTTATCGGCGCCGTTCCGCTTACGCCTTACGGAACACCTTCTACGATTGAGGTTCCGAATGCAATTGAGCCATATCTTGAAGAACACGATGTTATGCTGCTTGAAAACCACGGCGCTCTTGCAGTGGGCAGTGATGTTATAACTGCGTTTTACAGAATGGAAAGCCTTGAGCTTTGGGCAAAGATTACGATTAATGCTGTTATCCTCGGCGGAAGCCACGATATTAGCCGAGAGAATATTCAGAAGCTGATTGATCTCAGAGGCTATTACCGGGTTACGGGAAGGCATCCCGGCTATAAGCTTTTCAATGAAGAAGATGAAATGCTTCATAAAAAGGACTAAGGAGGAGAAAGGTTATGCTGAAAGGAATTTCTCCTGTTTTATCTCCCGATTTATTAAAGGCTCTTGCCGAAATGGGGCATAGTGACAGATTGGTTATTGCAGACGGCAATTTCCCTGCCGAAAGTATTGGCAGGAATTCTATTGTTATCCGAGCAGACGGTCATGGTGTACCCGAAATTCTTGATGCGGTTCTCGCTCTTCTTCCGCTGGACAGCTATGTTGAAAAGCCTGTTTCCTTAATGGCGGTTATGGAGGGGGATACCTGCGGTACTCCGTCCATCTGGAATACATATAAGGATATTCTTAAAAAGCACGAACCCGAGCATTGCGGTATAGAAATGGTTGAGCGTTTTGACTTTTATGAACAGGCAAAGAACGCTTATCTTATTATTGCAACAGGGGAAACGGCTGTTTACGCAAACATTATGCTTCAAAAGGGTGTAGTTATATGAGTAAAACAGTTGTAGCCTTTGATTTCGGAGCTTCCAGCGGCAGAGCCATAAAGGCAGAATTTAATAACGGTAAGCTCAGCTATGAGGAAATCCATAGATTTGATAATATACCGATTTATGAAAACGGCAGAATGTGCCATGATTTTAAAATGATTTGTGCCGAAATTGATAAGGCACTTCAAAAGGCAGGAAAAACAGACAGCCTTGCTTTTGATACATGGGGCGTTGATTACGGGCTTCTTGACGAAAGCGGAAAGCTGATAAAATCTCCTGTTCATTATCGTGATACACGAACGGAGCATGCAGCAGAAAAGGTTTTTGAAAAAATATCTCCTGCCGAGCTGTATGCGGAAACGGGAAATCAGATTATGCCGATAAATACGCTTTTTCAGCTTACCTGCGAGGAAGAAAAGAATGCAAAAAATCTTCTTTTTATGCCTGATCTATTTGCATACTATCTTTGCGGAAACGCAGTATGTGAAAAAACAATTGCTTCAACCTCGCAGATGCTGAACTTAGGCACGGGAACATGGAGCGAAGCAGTCTGCCAAAAGTGCGGTATAGATACGGATATTTTTGCGCCTTTATGCAGCAGTGCAACGGTTATCGGAGAAAAAGACGGAATTAAAGTAATCGCTGCAGCAGGTCATGATACACAGTGTGCAATTGCTGCAATGCCCTGTGAAAGTGCAAGTACGCCTGCATTTTTATCCTGCGGAACATGGTCCCTGATCGGATGCGAGCTTGATGCACCGATTCTTACCGAGCAAAGCAGAAAGGATGAGCTTTCCAATGAGCTTGGCGCAAACGGAAAAATCAATTATTTAAAAAACATAAGCGGCTTATGGCTTATTCAGGAAACACGCAGAGCGCTTAAAAGAGCAGGTTTTGATTATTCCTATAATGATCTTGAAATGCTTGCAAGAGCCGAAAAACCGTTTACCTGCTTTATTGACCCGGATGATCCGCTGTTTGCAACGGAGGGCGATTTGCCGCAGAGAATAAGGGATTATTGCAGAAGTACAAATCAGGATGTTCCCCAAACAACAGGTGCGGTTATTCGCTGTATTTATGAAAGCCTTGCCATGAAATATCGTTATGCAATAGAGCAAATCAGTGAAAATACGGGCAGGTGCTTTGATGTGCTGCATCTTCTTGGGGGAGGTACCAAAGACAGTTTCCTTTGCCGGATGACAGCAGACAGTCTTGGCTTTGATGTTGTTGCAGGACCTACCGAGGCAACCGCTTTGGGAAATATTATGCTGCAGCTTATTGCGCTTGAAGAAATATCCGATATTCAGGAAGCAAGAGAGATAATAAAAAAAGCCGAAAAGGTTAAAACCTATAAGCCGGAAAACCATAATGTATGGCGGAAGGCTTATGAAAAATATGTTAATATCATTAATAAGTAATTTTAACGGAGGTAAAAGTTTATGAATTATCCTAAAATAGGCATCCGCCCGTGCATTGACGGCAGATGGGGCGGTGTAAGAGAAAGCCTTGAAAAGCAGACTATGGGAATGGCTGAGGCAGCAAAGGAACTGATTGAAAACAATCTGCGTTATCCTGACAGCACGCCTGTTCAGTGTGTGATTTCAGACACAACAATCGGCGGCGGCGCCGAGGCTGCAAAATGTGCAAACCAGTTTGCCACCGAAAACATTGTTGCAACGCTTTCCGTAACACCCTGCTGGTGCTACGGCTCGGAAACCTTTGATATGGATCCGAATACAATTAAGGCTGTTTGGGGCTTTAACGGCACAGAGCGCCCGGGTGCAGTTTATCTTGCTGCAGTTATGGCTGCCTTTGCGCAGAAAGGTCTTCCTGCCTTTTCCATTTACGGCCATGATGTTCAGGATATGGATGATACAAGTGTTCCTGCTGATGTTGCCGAAAAGATTCTTCGTTTTGCCCGTGCCGCAATCAGCGTGGGCTGGATGAAGAACAAGGCATATGTGAATCTCGGCGGCGTTGCTATGGGTATTGCAGGAAGCTATTGCAATGCGGATATGTTCCAAAAATACTTCGGCATCCGTGCCGAATGGGTTGATATGACCGAAATTGTTCGCAGAATAACGCTTGGCATCTATGATGAAGAGGAATATCAGCGTGCGTTGGCTTGGGTAAAGGAAAACTGCAAAGAGGGCTTTGACTGCAATGCAGGCAAGAATTTACCTGAGGTTATCACCAAGTCAAAGGTTGTTCCTGCGGATAAGGATTGGGAATTTATTACGAAAATGACGATGGTTATGCGTGATATCCTTTACGGAAACAAGAAGCTGGATGAAATGGGATGGCACGAAGAGGCACTTGGCAAAAATGCAGTTGCAGGCGGCTTCCAGGGGCAGAGAAACTGGACAGACTGGCTTCCGAATGCCGATTTTTCAGAGGCCATTATGGCTTCAACCTTTGACTGGAACGGAAGAAAGGCTCCAACTCCTTTTGCAACCGAAAATGATACCTTAAACGGCACAGCTATGATGCTGGGAACATTGGTTTCGGGAACAGCTCCGTGCTTCCATGATGTTCGTACATACTGGAGCCCGGAGGCATGCGAGCGTGTTACGGGCATGAAACCAAGCGGTGTTGCCGAAAACGGATTTATTCATCTTATCAATTCAGGTGCAACGGCGCTTGACGGCAGCGGTGCTTCAAGAAACAGCAAAAATGAGCCTTGCATGAAACCTTACTGGGAAATGACAGATGATGACATCAAAGCATGCCTTAATGCAACGGATTGGTGCAGGGCAAACTATGAATACTTCCGCGGCGGCGGATTTTCAAGCCATTTCAGATGCCGTGCCGAAATGCCTGTTACAATGCTTCGTGTAAATATTGTTGAGGGAATTGGCCCTGTTCTTCAGATTGCAGAGGGCTATACAGCCGATTTGCCGGATGAAATCCATAACACCATTGATGTCAGAACAGACAGAACATGGCCTACAACATGGTTTGCTCCAAGACTTACCGGAAAGGGCGCATTCAGAGATGTTTACAGTGTTATGGCAAACTGGGGTGCAAATCACGGTGTAACCGTTTACGGGCATGTAGGTGCGGATTTGATTACGCTGGCTTCCATGCTTCGCATACCGGTTAATATGCATAATGTTCCTGAGGAAAAGATTTTCCGTCCTCATGCATGGTCTGCTTTTGGAACAGAGGATGCCGAATCTGCAGATTACCGTGCCTGTGCACAGTATGGTCCGCTTTACAAATAAGACGCTAGGTTTTGTTTTCTGCAGAGGAGCCGGATAAAAAAACAAAAGAATAATTGCTGAAAAATATGGAGAATTTGGCAAACTGCTGTGTTAAAATCATAGGGCGTCAGCTCGCCCTATGATTTATGCCTTGCATTTATCCATTTCTCCTATTTTTATTGCAGAAATTTTGATTTCCGATTTGTGTATCAATTTTACTGTTTTATGGCTTTTTTATAGGTTCATTATATAATATAATTATTATAGACTAAGTTAAGCTTGTCTTTTAGGGGGTAATTATTATGGGAATTAATAATGTCAAAAAAACGCTTTCGGATGCAAAGGTTTATTGGAAGCATCCGATGCCCGGCAGATATATGCCGTTTAAAGAAATATTTGCGTATTCGTTCGGCGGAATCGGTATGTATTTTATGATTTATTGCGTTCAGCAGTTATCGCTGAGCACAACGAATGTAATCATCGGAAATGCAATCGGTATTTCGCCGACAATTATGTATGTAATTTATGTAATTTCAATTATTGTGTCTTTCCCTGCAACAGCAATCAGGGCAAATATTATTGATAACGCCCGAAGTAAAAAGGGAAAGTACAGGCCGTACATGCTTACTATGGCACTGCCAACCTGCCTTCTTGTTGTCGGCATGGTTATGGTGCCGTATGAAAAGATTTCCAATCAGATTGTAAAGGCGGCAATCGTTCTTGTTTTCAATATCGGATTTCAGTTTTTCTATATGTTTTTCTATGATGCATATGAAAACCTGATTATGGTGCTTTCGCCTGACACACAGGAGAGAGCGGATGTATTAACCATTAAATCCGTTGTTTATTCACTTGCTCCGTCCATTGCAAGTGCGCTTCTGCCGCTTGTTGCAAAGGTGGTAACAAATAATGATTTATATGATATGAAACTGTATCGTATTTTGTATCCGCCTTTTGCAATTATCGGTGTTATCTGCTCTATCTATATTTATGCCAATACACAGGAAAAAATTGTTCAGGCAAGAACCCATGTTGTGCAGATTAAGTTTATGGATGCCTTTCGTGCTGTTGCAAAGAATAAGCTTTTCTGGGTTATTTCTCTTGCAGGGTGGGTTGGTTTTCTTGAAACCACTTATGGAAATATGCTTCAGTGGTGTTACCAGTATCATAATGCCAATGGTATCAGCGCCGAGGTATATACGATTATTAATATGGTAGTTGCAAATGCCAATCTGTGGGGCATGCTCGCTGCGCCGTTCGCCATCAGAAAATGGGGAAAGAAAAAAGTTCTTATTGTAACGAATATTGTTAATGCAATGTTTCTTGCTCTGCTCTATCCTGTTGTTCAGGCAGAGCCGGCTAAAATGCTTTTGTTTATTGCCGCAGTTCTTTTCGGCAATTATCTGATGACTTCCTTCGGTGTTATCTTAACTCCGGCCGTAAATGCGGATATCCGTGATTATCAGCAGTACATAACAGGCGAGCGTATAGACGGAATGTTTGCAACAGTCGGTCTTATCGGAACGGTTATTACGCTTGCAACAAGCAGCGTTGTTCCTGCTGTTTATGAAAGTCTTGGTATCAATTCAACCGTTCTTTCCCAGCGTGCTCCTGAAATTATGGAGATAACAGGGAAAACGATGGAAGAGGTAATGAATTCTCCTTATAATGTTCTTTATATCAATGATATATTCAAAGAAGTATTCGTTGTAATCGTAATTCTTTCTGTTGTTGGTGCGATTATGAATGTTGTTCCGTATTTCTTCTATGATATGACAGAACTTCGCCAGCGCAGCATTGTTAAGGTTCTTCAGCTTCGTGCTATGTTTGAAGATTACGGCAATGGCGTTCTTAAGGACAGGGATATTGTTTCCACAATTGAAATGATTGAAGAGGCAAATGAGTATTCCGCTTCTCAGCCAAAGGATATCAATGCGTTGAAAAATGCCGTTAAGCACGCCGCTTCAAAAGAAGAAAGGGCAAATGCAAAAAAAGAATTAAAGTCGGCTAAGGAATTCAACAATAATATTGAAATTTCAAAAATTGTTATGGAGGAAATTAATAAGTTCAGCACACCGTTGTGGCAGTATAAGCTTACAGAGGCAGAAAAAATAAACAATGCCGGTCTTAAGGGGCTGACGGATATTTCCATGGAGGAGCTTGAAACGATTCTTCAGAATGCAAAGGCTATGCCTAAAGCTACCAAAACAGAAAAAGAAGAACGCTCTTCTGCAATAGAGAATGCCAAAAACAGAATCAACAGTAAAAAGAAGATTGAAAAGCAGTATAACGGCAGAATTGAAGAATTTGATACTTCGGTTTTTGAAACTCTTTTTGACCGTGAGGATAATAACCTTGCTGAGCGTACCAGACTGAATGAAGAGCTTTTGGCTGCTAAAAAGAATAAAAATGCTGCTTTGGTTAATGAAATTAAAGCAAAGATAATCAAGCTTAAGGAAGAAAAGAAAGCTATTGATATTGAAATCAAAAAGGCAACGGATGAAAACTCTGCCTATAACCGTCTTGCAAAGCCGTATATTGATGCCGGAAAACTGATTGCCCAGGCTGAAAACTATCAGCATTACGAGGATATAAAGTCAATGTATGATGAGGCAAAGGCCCGTGCAGAGGAGGCTGAAAGAGAGCAGGCAGAACAGGCAGAAAGGCTTGCTGCTGAGCAAAAGGCTATGAAAGAAAAGCTTAAGGCCGAAAAGGCTCAGAAAAAAGCAGACAGAAAGAATAAATAAAGTATAGGAGTTTCATACAATGACGGAAGCAGAAAGAATTGATCTTTATACTTCAATAGTTCCGAATAAACGACAGCTTATTATTCAGGATATGAAATACTATGCCTTTGTGCATTATTCCGTAAATACATTTACCAACAGGGAATGGGGAAGCGGAAAGGAAAGTCCGTCTGTATTCAATCCGAAGGATCAGAATACGGATCAATGGTGCGAAGCCATTAAGGCGGCAGGAATGAAGGGTGTTGTTTTAACCTGTAAGCATCATGACGGATTCTGCCTTTGGCAAACAAAAACAACGGAACACTGCATAAGGAACAGTCCGTATAAAAACGGCAAAGGGGATGTTGTACGTGAGGTTGCCGAATCCTGCAGGAAATACGGGCTCAAATTCGGTGTTTATCTTTCTCCGTGGGACAGAAACAGCCCACTGTATTCAACGGATGCATATAATGATTTTTATATAGAGCAGCTTACGGAGCTTTTAACCAATTACGGCGAAATCTTTATGCTTTGGCTTGATGGCGCCTGCGGCTCATCGGCAGATGGTATGCCAAAGCAGAAATATGATTTTGAAAGAATCTGGTCAACCGCTGTTAGGCTTCAGCCCGATATTGTTATGTCGGGCTGCGCTCCCGATGTCCGCTGGGTTGGAAACGAAAGCGGAAAGGCGAGGGAAAGCGAATGGAATGTTGTTCCGAAATTTCAGTATGAACTTCAGAATATTGCGGAAAACTGCCAGCAGGATGATGATATGAAAAAATTCCAAAAGCGCTGTCAGGATGTTATGATAAAGGATATGGGTTCAAGAGAATTTCTTGCCGGATATGATGAATTTATGTGGTATCCTGCTGAGGTTGATGTTTCAATAAGGCTTGGATGGTATTATCATCCGCTTCAAAGTCTGACGCTTAAATCGCTTCATAAACTGATGAGTATATATTACGGTTCTGTCGGAAGCAACTGCCTGCTGATTCTGAACATTCCTCCGAACAGAAAGGGCCGGTTTTCCAAAAAGGATGTGCGCCGATTAAAGGAAATGGGCAGATGGCTGAAAAAAGAGGAGGATTGTGTTATTGAAAGCAGCTATGCAGTGTCTGATGATAAAATGGCTGTGGATATATCGTTTGACAAGCAGTCTGTAGACCGCATACGTTTTTCAGAGGATACAACCAAATCACAACGTATTGAAAAATTCAGTATATATGCCGGTGATGAATGTGTTTATAACGGAACGGTTGTCGGCTTCTCAAAAATTGCTATTTTCAAAAGGCCTGTTGAAACCGATTCTTTGAAATTGGTTATTGAGGCGTGCAGAAATGAACCATATATTAAACAAATAGAGGTTTGCAAAACAGGTGCATACCGACCATAGAACATAAAAAAAGCCTTTCCGTAGGGTGTCCTAATGGAAAGGCTTTTTGCTTTGTATGTAGCAAAGGCAACCAC
>DESD01000017.1:0-26222 GCA_002361935.1 Ruminococcaceae bacterium UBA3323
TACAATTATACAAAATAAATATTTTGTTCAATTTGGGGGAGTTGAAATATAAAAATAGGAAGATAGGGCTTTTTTACTAAAAAAGCCTTATTTGGAGCCTTTCAGTTTTTTCTGAACGATATCTGTATCATTCAAATAATTTCTATCGAATAATTTTTTTACTTTTGATTAGATTTTCTGCAGATAAGTGATCATAAATTTATTTAGATTTAATTCCTTTTGCACAAGAGTTTTTAAACACATTGATTAGGCATCCGTCTTATTATTTAATAAAAATATCATTTATCAGCAAATTTATGCTATAATCATTATAGATATATATCTTACTATTATAACAGAACAGATAAAAACAGACATAAGCATCTGTTCCCTATTATTCTTTAAATTGATTTTCTATGAAACTGTTTCACAAAAGAAAGGAGTATATATGAAACGAGATGAATTTGATGAGCTTCCGCAGCTTGTTCAACAGTATCTTTTATATCTTGAGGCTATCAAAGGACATTCAGAATTATCTGTAATAGAATATGCATCTGATTTAAGAACTTTTTTCAGATACATAATGCGTCAAAAAGGTTTAGTGGATAAAAATGTTGATGATGCAGAAATTGATTTATCCCCTATTGATATTAGCTTTATAAAAAAAATAACTTTAAACGATGCTTATCAGTTCTTGATTTACTGTAAAAACGTAAGAAAAAACAACGATAACACCAGAGCAAGAAGAGTTATATCCATAAGAAGATTTTTTATTTATTTAACGGATAACCTGGGAATGCTTGATTATAATCCCATGAAAAATCTTGATATTCCGAAAACAAAAAAAGCTCTTCCAAAATATTTAACCTTGGAAGAGGCGGAAAAGCTTTTATCAGTAGTTGACGGTCCGTACAAAGAAAGAGATTATGCAATTATAACACTTTTTCTGAATTGCGGAATGCGCTTGGCTGAACTGGTTTCCATTGATTATAATGATATAAAGGCAGATGGGTCACTTGTTATAACGGGTAAAGGAAATAAGGAACGAACTGTTTATCTCAATCAGGCCTGTATAGACGCAATAACCGCCTATATGAGAAAAAGACCCAATGACGGCGTTAAGGACCGGGCTTTATTTTTGAGCTCAAGAAATCAGCGGATAAGCCCGAAAACGGTTCAGCATATTGTTTATACCAACCTTAACAAAGCCGGACTTGGTGACAGAGGATTATCTGTTCACAAGCTCAGACATACTGCTGCAACGCTTATGTATCAGCATGGAAACGTTGATGTTCTGCTTTTAAAGGAAATACTGGGACATGAAAACCTTGGAACAACAGAAATATATACGCATATTGCAAATGATGCGACTAAAAAAGCAATTGAATCAAATCCCTTAAGCAATCAGAAATCTAAATGGAAATAATTCCGTTTAATGCAGTGCATACAGCAGTGTTGATAACCGCTGCCAATGCGATTAAACCGGCGTAAGCCAAATACTTTTTCAGATATGTCTTGTAGCTGAATTCTTCAGACATATCTGATTTTTTTACGGTTATATTATAAATTTTTTTGCTTAAATCATAGCTCATTGAAACGGAATACACAATCACAGTTAAAAACAGGCATACATACGGTGCTACCATCAATAATGAATAGCCTATACCTTTCACACCATAATTTATATAGAAATATGCTATTTTCATTCCTGCTTCAAAGCCTATAATGAATGGTATAATGTTAATAAAGGGAAAACCGACAAGACATACGCCCAGCAAAACCGAAACAGCAAAAATCAACATATATATGCTTAAATTGTTCAGAAGAAGCTGTATAAATTCCTCATTCGGTGAATTAAGAATAGTATCAAGAACTTCATTTTTGCAGTTTTTATATACAAATGAGCCTGCCAGCAAACCTGCTATATAGAACAAAACGGAATAAATATATGTTTTATTTTCACTGAAAAGAGTAAATATATCTTTCTTATCAGTTCCGATTATTTCCAAAGGCTTTGAAAATTCCTTTTCAAATTCTTTATTAAATTCTTCTTCACTTTTCAATTCAAAACTATCCATTTATTTTACCTTATATTTCTTTTGTTTTTTAGTTGATATATATCCGAAAATTCCGCTTAACAACAGAACTAAAGCAAGTTTTATTAAAAAATGGATGATATTATTGCCATTCATAATCAAATTAATGAAAGAATAAATAATTAACGGAACGGAAGAAAGCATACCCATAATAAAGCCATTGTTTTTGAATGATTTAGTGCATAAATAGGATACAATAATTGCAGACAATATATTGGCTGCATAAGAGGCATATTCAAGATATTTCAAATCCAAATCCAGCTTACTGAAAGCAAAGGAAATTAGCAGAGAAAATATTGATACACTGATAATTGTTATCAAAATGGTTTTAATTATAAACTTAATCAGAAGCCCGTTTGCTCCCGAAGAACTGATTTTTTTCATAAAAAAACTCCTCCGTATTCATTAAAGAATATTCAGAGGAGTTTAATTTTATTACATTTTTAAAAGCAAATTATTTTTCGTCATCCGTTAAAACCTTTGGTTCATCAGCTTTTGAATCATTCTTGGATTTTTTACTTGCTTTTTTCTCTTTTGCAGCCTTTCTGGCAGCTTCTACTTCCTTCTGACGCTGCTCCATCTTTGTTTTGTTTGTGTTGATAGCCCAACGCTGGAATTTAATCTTTGTTCTGTCTGCACCGGTTTCAATTACAATATCCTCTTCACGGATTGTAACAACCTTGCCTACAATACCGCCGATTGTAATGATTTCATCACCTATTTCAACAGAAGATCTCATTTCCTGCTCTTCTTTCTGACGCTTTTTTTGAGGTCTGATCATCATGAAATACATAAGCACAAAAACTGCTACCATTACAATAAGCATTGTATATGAGTTTCCGCTTGTACCACTGCCTGAAGCCATCTGAAGTAAAATTGACATATTTTATGCCCTCCGTAAAATTATTAACATATGCTATTATATAGACAAACTGTTCAAAATGCAAGAATTTTCTAAATTCTTGTATCAAGTTTTACAGTATATTCATTTTTGTAATCCATAAAACTGCCGTTTTCCAGGTTTTCACGGATTTCCTTCATAAGATTATTATAGAAATAAAGATTATGCATAACTGCAAGGCGCATTCCAAGCATTTCATTAGCTTTAAGAAGATGGCGGATATATCCCCTGCTGTAATTTTTGCATACAGGGCAGCTGCATTCCTCATCAATCGGTTTCTCATCTCTTGCATATTTGGCATTGCTGATATTGATAATGCCTTTTTTTGTAAACAAGTGCCCATGTCTTGCATTTCTGCTTGGCATTACGCAATCGAACAGGTCTACTCCCCTGCTGACACCTTCAATTATATTACCCGGTGTTCCGACTCCCATAAGATACCTTGGCTTATTCTCCGGAGCAAACGGAGTAACCGCACTGATTATGCGATACATATCTTCTTTAGGCTCGCCAACTGCAAGACCGCCGATTGCATATCCGTCAAGATCCATTTCGGCAATCAGTTTCATATGCTCAATTCTTAAATCATCAAAGGTACATCCCTGATTGATACCAAAAAGAAGCTGACTTTTATTAATGGTTTCAGGAAGGGAATTAAGCCTGTCCATTTCAATTTTACAGCGTTCCAGCCATCTTGTTGTACGCTCACAAGCCTCTTTAGCATATTTATAGGTAGCAGGGTTTTCAACGCATTCATCAAACGCCATTGCTATTGTTGAAGCAAGATGACTCTGAATTCGCATGGATTCCTCAGGACCCATAAAAATTTTTCTTCCGTCAACATGAGACTGAAAGGTCACACCCTCTTCTTTAATCTTGTTCAGCTTGGCAAGAGAAAAAACCTGAAAGCCGCCGCTGTCCGTAAGAATAGGCTTATCCCAATTGGTGAATTTATGCAGTCCGCCCATATCGTAAACCAGTTCATCACCGGGGCGAACATGAAGATGATATGTATTGCAAAGCATTACCTGAGTATCTATAGCTCTTAAATCCTCTGTGGATAAACCGCCTTTAATTGCGGCAGCAGTTGCAACATTCATAAAAGCAGGCGTCTGAACTATTCCGTGAACCGTTTCGAACACGCCTCTTCTTGCGTTTTCCTCTTTTTTTATAACTTTAAATTTTGATTTCATATAATATAGTGTTATCTCCTATTGAATAATACGAATCAGCATATAAACATGCTGTCGCCAAAGCTGAAAAACCTGTATTTCTCCCGAACAGCCGTATTGTATGCATGCATTACATGATCAAAACCTGCAAAAGCGGAAACAAGCATAATCAGCGTGCTTTCGGGCAAATGAAAATTAGTTATCAGGGCATCAATGCACTTGAATTCAAAGCCGGGGTAAATAAAAATTGATGTATCCCCCTCGTCTTTGCAGATACAGCCGTTTTTTGCAGCAACGGATTCAAGCGTTCTGCAGGAGGTTGTTCCGACGGAAATAACTCTGCCGCCCTTTTTCTTCGTTTCATTAATGATATCCGCAGTTTCCTGAGGCATAATATAATGCTCGGTATGCATATTATGCTTGGTAACATCATCTACCTTAACAGGCCTGAATGTACCTAACCCAACATGCAGCGTTACATAAGCGATTTTAACACCCTTCTGCCTGATTTCCTCAAGCATTTCCGGTGTAAAATGAAGCCCTGCAGTAGGAGCTGCAGCCGATCCCAATTCCTTACTGTATACGGTTTGGTATCTTTCCTTATCTTTCAATTTTTCTTTGATATACGGGGGCAGCGGCATTGAACCGATTTCATCAAGAACCGAAAAGATATTTTCATCACAGGTGAATTTAACAAATCTGTTTCCGTCTTCCGAATTGATATCCACGATTTCGCCTATCAGCTTGCCTTCCCCGAAAGAAAATTTTGTGCCGATTTTAGCACGCTTTCCGGGCTTGCAAAGGCATTCCCAAACATCATTTTCCTTTTGCGCAACAAGCAGAAATTCAACAACTGCACCTGTTTCTTCTTTGACGCCGAAAATTCTTGCAGGAATAACACGTGTATCATTTAACACAAGACAGTCATTTTCATTCAAATAATCCGTTAAATCGGAAAAAACTTTATGCTGAATTTCACCGTTGTTTTTATTTAAAATCATAAGCCGTGAAGAATTTCTCGGCTCAACAGGAGTCTGTGCAATCAGCTCCTCGGGCAATTCATAAAAAAAATCAGAAGTTTTCATATTGTCTCCATAAATTATAATTGACATATATATATAATAAGTGATATTATATTGCAAAGGTATAGAAAAATAATACCTAAGTAATTATATTGCATTATGTCTTGTTTTACAAGATTTTTTTAAGGAGAATTTGAAATGAGTAAAAAGTACAATGTAGGAATCGTTGGTGCAACGGGAATGGTTGGTCAGCGTTTCGCAACACTTCTTGAAAACCACCCATGGTTCAATGTAGTATGCTTAGCTGCATCTGCAAGATCAGCCGGCAAACCATACAGCGAAGCTGTCGGCAAAAAATGGTGCATGGATGTTGATGTCCCCGAAAAAATGAAAGATATCATTGTATTGGATGCAACTGCAGATATTGAAAAAATTACTTCTATGGTTGATTTTGTATTCTGCGCAGTAGATATGAAAAAAGATGAAATCAAAAAGCTTGAAGAGGAATATGCAAAGCATGAATGTCCTGTTGTGTCAAATAACAGTGCACATCGTTTTACACCTGATGTACCTATGGTTGTTCCGGAGCTTAATGCAGAGCATATCAACATCATTCCAGAACAGAGAAAAAGACTTGGCACAAAGCGCGGCTTTATTGCAGTTAAATCAAACTGTTCTCTTCAGTCCTATGTTCCCGCTCTCTTCCCTCTTCATGATAAATTCGGCGTTAAGGATGTTCTTGTCTGCACCTATCAGGCAATCAGCGGTGCAGGAAAAACATTTGATACATGGCCGGAAATGATAGACAATGTTATCCCTTACATAGGCGGCGAGGAAGAAAAAAGCGAAAAAGAACCGCTTAAGCTCTGGGGTAAAATTGAGGGTTCAGAAATCAAGCTTGCTGATAAGCCGAACTTTACTGCTCAGTGCATCAGAGTTCCTGTTTCAAACGGACATCTGGGCGCTGTGTTTGTAAACTTTAATAAAAAGCCCGAAAAAGAAGAAATGATTAACATCTGGAAAGAATTCAAAGGCAGAGCACAGGAGCTTGAACTTCCTTCAGCTCCAAAACAGTTCCTTAATTATTTTGTTGAGGATAATATGCCGCAGATTAAATCTGAAAGAATGCTTGAAAACGGTATGGCTATCTCAATCGGCAGATTAAGAGAGGATACACAGTATCAGTATAAATTTGTTTGCCTTTCACACAATACCCTTCGCGGCGCAGCAGGCGGTGCAGTTTTACTTGCAGAGCTTCTTTGTGCCGAAGGCTATATGGACTAATTGATTAACATAAAAGGAGTTTCATTATGAAAGAACCTATTTTTACAGGAGCTGCTGTTGCTATCATCACTCCTATGAATGAGAACGGCACAGTAAACTACCAAGAATTTGCAAAATTTGTTGACTGGCAGTTAGATAACGGCACTGATGCCATCGTTATCTGCGGAACAACAGGTGAAAGCTCAACTCTTGAGGTTGACGAGCACATTGAATGCATCAGATGGTGCATTAATTACGTTAACGGAAGATGCAAGGTTATTGCCGGCACCGGTTCCAATTCAACAGCAAGCGCAATTGAAATGAGCAAGGAAGCTTGTAAAGACGGCGCAGATGCACTTTTGCTTGTAACACCATATTATAATAAAACAAGCCAAAGAGGTCTTGTAGCTCATTACAAGGCAATTCACGATGCAACAGATAAGCCGATTATTCTTTATAATGTTCCTTCAAGAACGGGCGTAAATATTCTTCCCGAAACAGCTGCTGAAATTGCAAAGCTTCCAAGAGTTAACGGAATTAAAGAAGCAAGCGGAAATCTTGAACAGATTGCCAAAATCAAAGAGCTTTGCGGCGATGATCTTAATATCTGGAGCGGCAATGACGATCAGATAGTTGAGGTTCTTGAAAGAGGCGGAAAAGGTGTTATCAGTGTGCTTTCTAATGTTTGTCCTCAGGAAACGCACGATATTGTTGCTAAGTATTTAAATGGCGATATTGAAGGCTCAAAAGCACTTATGGATAAATATATGAAGCTTGCAAAAACACTTTTCTGCGATGTAAATCCAATTCCTGTTAAGGATGCTGTTAATATGATAGGCTTTAAAGCAGGTCATTGCAGACTTCCGCTTATTGATATGACTGATGAAAACAAAGCGCTTATGAAAGCTACTCTTGAAGAGTACAAACTTATAAAATAAATAAAAATAACGGCGGTAGTTGCGGAAGTACGACTACCGCCAAATTAAAATGAGGAATTTTAAATGACAAGAATTATATTATGCGGTGCAAACGGCAAAATGGGAAGGGTTATTCAAAGCGTAGTAGCTGGACGTGATAACTGCAAAATTGTTGCCGGTGTTGATTTTAATACGGAAAGCACTGACTTCCCTGTTTACAAGTCGCTTGCTGAAATTACCGAAGATGCTGATGTTATCATTGATTTTTCTAATCCTGCTTTGCTTGAAAGCTTGCTGGATTATTCTGCAGGTAAGAATATACCGGTTGTTATCGCAACAACCGGATATGATGAAAACCAGAAAAAGATGATTGAAGCCGCTTCCGAAAAAGCACCTGTTTTCTTTACCTATAATATGAGCATCGGAATCAATCTTCTTGCAAATCTTGCTAAAAAAGCTGTTTCTGTTCTTGGGGATGATTTTGATATTGAAATCGTAGAAAAGCATCATAATCAAAAAATCGATGCACCAAGCGGAACAGCACTTATGCTTGCTGATGCAATCTGCGAGGAAATCGAAAGGCCGATGAATTACGAATATGATCGCCATTCCAAAAGAGAAAAACGCACAAAAAACGAAATCGGTCTTCACGCAATCAGGGGCGGCACAATTGTTGGCGAACACGATATTATTTTCGCAGGCAGAGATGAAATCATAACGCTTTCTCACTCCGCAAGAAGCAAAGAAATTTTTGCAGTTGGTGCAGTAAATGCGGCTGTATTTATGGCTGATAACAAAGCATCCGGAATGTATACAATGAAAGAGATGATTGAATAATAATTGTTTTAAGGGCACGGTACGTGCCCTTATTTTTTTGAAAAAAATTTGAATTACACACGAACAACAAAAGTGTATAATAAAATAAAAGCAGAAAAGGAGGGTTGCAATATGTATACGATTTTAATTGCTGACGATGAAGCAAAAATCCGTGAAACAATTAAGGATTATTTTTCAGCAAAGGGATTAAATGTTTTACTTGCGTCAAACGGAAAAGAAGCAGTTGCGTTAACGGACAGCAAAGATTTTGACTTAATTATTCTTGATGTAATGATGCCTGTTATGGATGGATTAACGGCATGCAAAGTTATAAGAAAAAGAAGCAATGCACCTGTTCTCTTCCTTTCTGCACTTGGTGAAGAACATGATTTTCTTAACGGATACTCAAGCGGTGCAGACGATTATATTGTAAAACCCTTTCCGCTATCTGTTCTGCACGAAAAATGCCTTGCAATGATTAAAAGATACAAAGGAATTTACAAGGAAAATAAAGTAACTGTTTCAGGCATTACTCTTGATTTAAACGCCCATAAAGTATTTATAGACGAAAACGATATTAACCTTTCCGAAAAAGATTTTCAGCTCCTGAAATACTTGATTGATAACAAGAATATTGTTTTAAGCCGTGATTTGATTTTAAACAGAATATGGGGATATGACTTCTTTGGTGATACGAGAGTGGTAGATACTCATATTAAAATAATAAGAAAAGCACTCGGAAGCAAAGGAAAACTCATAAAAACTATCATAAACGCAGGCTATGTTTTTAAGGAGGAGTGACTATGACAAAGAAAAACAAGAGAATTATTATTCTGATCAGCATTCTGTTTATTGCAATTTATTCTTTTTCTTCTGTTCAGCTTTACGAATTAGTGGAAAATGAACAAGTATCACACTATTATGATGTATCACGCGGTTTAAGTGAAAGCTTATATACGCTTGATAATTCAAAAACTTCAAACGAATTAATATCCTACTTAAGTTCCAATTATTATGATTTAGATGCGTTTGCATGGGGTGTTGCACTTTATAATAAAGACTGTGAAATCGTTGCCCGAACCGGGTCATACATTCAGATAGCTTATTTGGGAAAGAAAAAAAATGAATTTATCTATATTGATAAATATTTAACTTCCGAAATAAAGAAACAAATTTCTGATTATATTAAAAGTTTTAAGTATAAAACATCATATATTCTTATAAATGAATTGAATTATATCGAAAACAATGGAAATAAAATCCCTGTTTCGTTTACAATTTCTGATCCGAATCTCATGTATGACCCAATAAAAGTAATTCTATCAGATGAAAAAAATTATAAAACATTAACAAATCATTCAGATAAATCCAATCTATTTGTCGGTTTTATGGATATTGATGAGGAAGGCTATATTCATAAAGAGTTTGATGAAGTGAATGACTATTTCGAAAATTTTGATGCCGATAAAATCAAGTCTTTATTTTTGTCTCACTCCGGCGGAGGCAGCGACTCACATGACGGAAAGGAATACAGCGGATATCTGGAATTTGCCGATGGAGCTTATGTGGTTGTTATCAGAGTAATATTTAACTATAGATTGGAAACATTGAAATCGTTAACATTCCGAAGTGTTATGATAAACCAAACGATTTGTTATATTGTTTTTTATCTGATTGCTTTAATCTCATTAATAACATATTTCAAAAAAAATAAAAAACATGAAAATATAAAAAAGGCTTTCACAAATGCGGCAGCGCACGAGCTAAAAACACCTCTGGCCGTTATTGAAAACCAATGCGAATGCATTATGGAAAATATTGCACCTGAGAAAAACGCTGAATATATCAATTCCATTTACTCTGAAGCGTTAAGAATGAACAAGCTTGTTGCTTCTTTTCTGCAATACAATCGTTTGGCATCTGCCGATAATATAACAATAGAAAAACAAAAACTTGATGGAATAGTTAATATTGAAATAGAAAAGTATCAAACCTATTTCAGCACAAAAAATATAAGTCTTGAAACAGAAATTCATGAAAATGCCATAATTAAATGCAATGCTGCATTGCTTTCTCTTGTAATAGACAATTATTTATCCAATGCAATAAAGCATACCGAAAGCGGCAAAACAATCAGAATATCGCTGTTAAAGTATAATAATTCATACAAATTTTCAGTATATAACGAGGGTGCACAGATACCTGATGAATATAAAGATATGCTGTTTAATGTGCTTTACAAAACAGATAAAGCCAGAAGCCGTGAAGATAATTCAACCGGTATGGGACTAGCCATATGCAAAGAAATCTTAGATCAGCATAAATTCAAATATGGATACTCAAATAAAAGAAATGGCGTAGAATTTTACTTTACAACATAAAAACGACGAGGTTTAACCTCGTCGTTTTACTTATATACAATACTATTTATTAAAGAATTCTCCAACCTTGCCGTGCAGAAGCTCAGGAATTTTAATACCCTGCGGACAATGAGATGCACATTTACCGCATTCGATACAGGCAGATGCATTATTCTCAGCAGGAATTGTTTTATATTTTTCAATACTTTCCTCTTCAGCGCATTCCCCATTTGCACACTGATTATAATAAGAAAAAATTGTTGAAATCTTAATACCTTTAGGGCAATCAGCACAATAGTCACAGCCTGTGCAGGGAACAATATTCTTTTCATTCATTATGGAAGCAGCATTGAAACAGATATTATTCTCACTTTCCGTAAAGGGCGCAAAATTCGTTAATGTATCAATATTATCATCAAGCTGTTCTATAGAATTCATACCGCTGAGAATGGTTACAACGTTCGGAAGGCTTGCACAAAAACCGATTGCCCAGCTTGCAACTGACTTTTCCGGTTTTGCCTTTTTGAACATGGCTTCAATATCGTTAGAAACATCCGCAAGCTTTCCGCCTCTGACAGGTTCCATTATAATAACAGGGATTCCCGCTTCGGTAAGAATATCATATTGCTCTTTTGCTTTTTGATTTGTCCAATCAAGATAATTAAGCTGAATTTGTGCAAAATCCCAATGGTGAGCAGCAACGATTTCCTTTAAATCCTCAATTGTTCCATGAAAAGAAAAGCCGATATTCTTAATTCTTCCCTCTTCCTGCTTTTTCTTAACAAATTCATAAGCGCCGAATTCCTCGCATTTAGCAAAATTTTTAGCATCAAGAGAATGAAGAAGATAATTGTCAAAATATTCAGCACCTGTTCTTTCAAGCTGATTTTTAAACACCTTTTTCATATCGGCAGGCTTTTTACACATCCAAATGGGAAGCTTATCAGCAAGATAATAGCTTTCCCTTGGATATTTTGAAAGTGCGGTTCCGATAAACTTTTCGCTTTTTCCTACATGATACATATATGCAGTATCAAAGTAATTGATTCCGTTTTCAATTGCGTAATCAACAAGCTTCTGCGCTTCTTTGTAATCAATCAGCGGATTTGCTTCTCTTTTAATTTTGGTTTTAACAGGCAGACGCATTGTTCCAAGACCAAGTCTTGAAAGCTTGGTATCTTTAAAAGGCACTTTATCTATCATAGTCTTACTCCTTAGTCCACGTAACACCCTGCGGTGTATCCTTAAGAATAATTCCCTTTGCTTTTAATTCATCACGGATTCTGTCGGCAGTAGCCCAATCCTTATTTTTTCTTGCTTCCTGACGTTGCTCAATAAGCGCTTCTATTTCAGAATCAAGATCATTTTCCTTTCTGTTGTAAAGAAGTCCCAAAACATCTGAAAGCTCATCAAAAAGCTTTGCTGCGTATTCACAAACCGCCTTTGAAACAGGCTTATCAAGAATTTTAGTATTAATATCCTTTGTTAGATCAAACAACGCTGAAATACCGTCAGCAGTATTCAAATCATCATCCATGGCAGTGATAAACTGATTGCGCCTCTCAGAAAGCGCAGAAATCAGTTTGTCATCATCCGATGATGTTTCATCAACAGCATTTTTAATTGCAAAATCAAGGCTGTCACGGCATGTATAAAGCCTTTCAAGCGAAGACTTGCACTGTTCGACAATTTCAAGATTATAGTTAATAGGTGTACGATAATGAGCAGAAATCAGAAAATATCGGATAACCTCATATCCGTAAGCATTTGCAATTTCACGGACTGTTTTAAAATTACCGAGTGATTTGCTCATTTTAACATTATCAACATTAATATAGCCGTTGTGCATCCAATATTTTGAGAAAGTACAACCGTTTGCACATTCACTCTGGGCAATCTCGTTTTCATGATGCGGAAAAATCAAATCCTGACCGCCGCAGTGAATATCAATCGTTTCGCCAAGATACTTTCTGTTCATTGCAGAGCACTCAATATGCCAGCCCGGTCTGCCCTTACCCCAAGGGGATTCCCAATAAGGCTCTCCCTCTTTCGCGCCTTTCCACAAAGCAAAATCAAGCGGATCTTCCTTGATATCACCAACTGCAATTCTTGCACCGCTTACCAAATCCTCAATAGGCTGATGAGATAATTTTCCATACTCTTTGAATTTAAGCGTTCTGAAATACACATCGCCGTTAACTGCATAGGCATAACCCTTATCTTCAAGAGATTTGATAATATCAATAATTTCATCAATATTCTCAGTAGCCTTCGGATGAATGGTAGCATCTTTGAAATTCAAGCCATGTGCATCCGTCCAGAACTCCTCTATGTATTTTTTTGAAACTTCCTCGAAGCTTATGCCCTCTTCATTTGCTCTGTTGATAATCTTATCATCAATATCGGTGAAGTTCTGAACGAACTTAACATTATAGCCTCTGTATTCAAGATATCTTCTTAATACGTCAAAAACGCACAGCGGTCTTGCATTACCGATATGAATATAATTATAAACTGTGGGTCCGCATGCGTAAATTTTAACCTCATTTTCATCAACAGGAATAAACTCTTCCTTTGTTTTGGACATAGTATTGAAAATTCTCATTTAAGCTTTTCCTCCAATTCTTTTATTTTAAGCTTCAGCCCTTCTATTTCATTTAAATTATTTCGGATAGCAGTCATAACAGGGTCAGGAATATTGATCTGATCAAGGTCATCAACCCGTTCGCCGTGAATTCTGACAACCTCACCCG
The DNA here is from genome assembly GCA_002361935.1 of Ruminococcaceae bacterium UBA3323. GTDB lineage: Bacteria > Bacillota > Clostridia > Oscillospirales > Acutalibacteraceae > Eubacterium_R. The sequence goes on from DESD01000017.1 coordinate 13,280, forward strand.
GAACACCGACAACCGTGCAATTCGGCTCAACATCCCGAACAACAACAGCACCGGCAGCAACCTTTGCATTTTTGCCGACAGTTATCGGACCAAGCACCTTTGCACCGGCACCGATCATTACACCGCTTTCAATAGTGGGATGCCTTTTCCCGATGTCTTTTCCGGTTCCGCCAAGGGTAACACCCTGATAAATCATTACATCGTCACCGATTTCCGTTGTTTCACCAATAACGATACCATGACCATGATCTATGCAGACACGTCTGCCGATTGTTGCTCCCGGATGAATTTCTATCCCTGTTTTATGAGCACTTCGCTGACTGATTAATCTTGCAATAAAGGGCATATTGTGATTTAAAAACCACTTTGCCTTTTTGTGGCTTCTTAATGCCTTAAAGCCCGGATAAAGCAAAACGATTTCAATAGGACTTCTTGCTGCGGGATCGTGATCCATAAAGCTTTTAACGGATTCTTTAAAATCTTTAAACATAAAATCCTCCTAACAAACTAAAAATAAAAAGCCTCTGCCATAATGACAGAGGCAATATAATTGCGGTTCCACTCTTTCTTTTACTCAGCTGCATCTCAACAGCTTTGCCGATAACGGTGCTTACCGTCGCAAAATACTTACATTTCCTTTGCGAAACTCACAAGTGCATTTCAATGAATTCTTAATATGAGCATTTCAGCAGGCAGCCCACTCTCTGAAGAAAGAACAGTCATTTACTTCTCTTGTTCAAAGTCTTTAAATATTTAATACAATAATATTATAGCAAAAAAAGTTCATTTTGCAACTATTATTTTGTTTCTATTAAAAACCAACCGTCTTTTGTGTACTTAATTCCGGATAAAACGGAAACAACGCAGGCAATCCAGAATAAAACAGCAGCAATTATTTTTAAAATATCATCATTTATTACATTGCCGGCTATTTCATTAAATGCAAGAGAAAGGAAAATTATTCCGGTTGATGACATCTGAAGGAAGGTTTTTGCTTTTCCGAATTTGTTTGCAGCAATAACCTTACCTTTGTAAGCGGCAATCATACGAACACCGCTTACAAGGAATTCTCTTGCAAGCATAAGGGAAAAACAAACAATATCGCAGTATCCGAACTTCACCATAATTATAAACGCTGTCATAACAAGCGCTTTATCGGCAAGAGGATCCATAAGCTTTCCGAAATCCGTAACAAGATGCCTTTTTCTTGCAATATTTCCATCTACCGTATCACTTACACAGCCAAGAAAATAAACAACAAGCGCTGCAGCCCAGTGATATGGAAAAGGAATAAGAACAGCCGCCAAAAGAACAGGAACTGTTATCATTCTGAATATTGTTATTTTATTTGGTAAATTCATAATATACACTCTCCAATTAAATCATATCCATCATAATCCGTGATTCTGACATTCACAAAAGAACCGATTTCCAGTTCATTATCAGATGTGAAAATAATTCCACTGTCTATTTCAGGAGAATCAAGATAGCTTCTTCCGATATATTTTCCATCCTCATTTTCATCAACAATCACCTTATATATATTACCTACCCTGCCCTTATTGGCATTTTCGGTAATTGTATATTGAATATCCATTAAAACATCTGCACGCTTCTGTTTTATTTCATCATCAATCTGATTTTGAAAACTGTATGCCGGTGTATCCTCCTCGGGGGAATATGCAAAGCAGCCCATTTTATCAAATTTCATTTCTTTAACAAATCTGCAAAGTTCTTCAAACTGTTCCTCGGTTTCTCCGGGAAAACCAACCATAAAGGTGGTTCTTAAGGAAAGATTCGGAATCTTTTTTCTCATTTTCAAAAGAATCGCTTTAAGCGAATTGTAATCGCCGAATCTGTTCATAGAGCTGAGGATTTCTCCGTTCGCATGCTGAAGCGGTATATCTATGTAAGAGCAGATCTTTTTTTCTGATGCAATAACCTCAATCAGTTCATCGGTTACTCTGTCCGGATAGCAATAAAAAATTCTTATCCATTCAATACCGTCAATTCTGCAAAGTTCTTTTAAAAGCTCGGCAAGCTTATATTCGCCATAAATCTGCATTCCGTATTTTGTGGTATCCTGAGCAACCAAAATCAGCTCTTTAACACCATTTCCGGCAAGCGTCTTCGCTTCCTGTATAATGCTTTGCATCTCACGCTCTCTGTATTCGCCTCTGATAAGAGGAATGGCGCAGTAAGAGCAGCGATTATTGCAGCCGTCGGAAAGCTTCAAATAAGCCCAATGAGAAGGTGTGGACACAAGCCTGTCATCATCAAGAGGCAAATAGCACTTATCCGGAAAATTAGATGTCTTAATGCCGACCAATGCTTTCTGACAAACCTTAACAATATCAGCATCGGCACCTATGCCGATAACTGCATCAACCTCTGGAATTTCACGGATAATTTCATCCTTATAGCGCTCTGCAAGACAGCCTGTTACAACAATTGCGGAAATCAGACCTGCTTTTTTATATTCGGCAGTTTCAAGTATTGTTTCAATCGCTTCTGCCTTGGCAGATTCAATAAAGCCGCAGGTGTTAATAATCATAACATCGGAATCTTCAATATTTTGAACAATTCTGAAGCCGTTTTTATTCAGTTTATCCAGCATCATTTCGCCGTCCACCTGATTTTTAGGACATCCAAGCGAAATCATTCCAACTTTAACTATATTCTTCATTTTCCATCCTGTAAAATGCTGACTTGATATCGCTGTAGGAAAAGCCCTTTCTCATAAGAGCAGCAATTACCTTTTCCCTGCCGTTTTCAGCATTCAGCTTACTGTAATATTTCTTATTAATAATCGTTATAATATTTTCAACAGAATCATTTTCCGAACCATCCATTATTTCAGCTACAATTTCACGGCTGATACCCTTTTTATAAAGCTCCTGCCTGACATGATTATCGGAATAATTCTTATTCTTAAATAAATGCTCTGCATAATTTTCCGCAAATTTTCTGTCATCAAGATAGCCAAGCTCTTCAAATCTTGCCACGGCCTTGTCTGCAGAAGCACCATCTACGGTTCTTGAAAGCTTTTCTCTTAATTCTTTAACAGAATGATCCCGCCGTGAAAGAAAATCCGCACATTTGTTAAAGGCTTTTCTGTAATTAATTTTTTCAACAAGGCTGTTCCATTCGTCTGCAGTTATATCGGTACCGTCTTTGATATAATTCTCTGCCCAGAAGGTAACATCTGTTGTAATCTGATACTCATCATCAAGAAGCAGGTGGATTTTACTCCCCCTGCCCTTTTGTGCTTTCATTATCATTAATCTTCGTCATCTTCAACAGCTATATCAAGCTTTGCCCTTGCCGCTGCTCTTGTCTGTTTAACTGTTGGCTTTTCGCTTTCCTCTTCATCGTCAAGCACTGCTTTGGAAACAGCCTTTGCCTGATACTTCTGATTCGGGCTCTGTTGAAGCTCGGCAATTTTTTCTTTAATCTGCACTTCAAGCTTGGCAAGAAATTCTGGATCATTTTTAATTAATTCCTTAACCTTTTCTCTTCCCTGACCAAGTCTTTCATCGCCGTAAGAGAACCATGAACCGCTCTTTTTAATAATATCATATTCAACAGCCAAATCAACAATTTCTCCGTCCTTGCTGATACCGGTTCCGTACATAATATCAAATTCAGCCTGCTTGAACGGAGGTGCAAGCTTATTCTTAACAATCTTTGCTCTTGTTCTGTTACCGACAAAATCAGAACCGGTTCCTTTAATGCCCTCAACCCTTCTTACATCAATACGCATGGAGGAATAGAATTTAAGCGCACGTCCGCCTGTTGTTACCTCTGGATTGCCATACATAACACCAACCTTTTCACGAAGCTGGTTAATAAAGATAATAAGACAGTTGCTCTTATTGATAGCACCTGTAAGCTTACGGAGTGCCTGACTCATAAGCCTTGCATGAAGACCTACATGCGAATCACCCATATCTCCGTCAATTTCAGTTTTCGGAACAAGTGCAGCAACCGAATCTACAACTATAATATCAACTGCATTTGAACGAACAAGCTGCTCTGTAATCTCAAGAGCCTGTTCGCCGTAATCGGGCTGTGCAACAAGAAGAGAATCAACATCAACGCCAAGATTCTGTGCGTAAACAGGATCAAGAGCATGCTCGGCATCAATAAATGCAGCTTCGCCGCCCTGCTTCTGCGCTTCCGCTATACAATGAAGTGCAAGCGTGGTTTTACCTGATGATTCAGGGCCGTAAATCTCAACAATTCTTCCTTTCGGCAAACCATTAATACCCGTTGCAATGTCCAGCGTTAAAGAACCTGTTGGTATAGAAGCAACATTAAGATGACTGTTTGCGCCAAGACGCATTACAGCATTTTTTCCATATAATTTTTCAATCTGCTTAATTGCAGAATCAAGCGCCGTTTTTTTATCCGAAACCGTATTTTTTTCTGTAGCCATATTTTCCCATAGCCTTTCTGCCCAAAAATTAATTGAATACATTTCATAGTACGGGCAAATGAAATGTTTATAAATTATACAATGAAATAATGTACAAAACATATTCACTCTTAAACTGTTATTTTATTATAATAAATTTTGCAAATAAAATCAATAAAAACCGAAAAAAAGAGAACAAATTTTCTCTTTTAAAAATTATTATAAAAAAATGCTTGCATTTTGCAGATATTTATGGTAATATCATTGCGTTGTAAATTTATAAGGAGGTGTTCGCTAATGGCAAAATGTGAATACTGCGGAAAAGAAATGACATTCGGTATTAAAGTATCTCATTCACACAGAAGATCAAACAGAACTTGGAAACCAAATATTAAAAAGGTTAAGGCTATTGTTAACGGCTCTCCTAAAAGAGTAAATGTTTGCACAAGATGCCTTCGCTCCGGCAAAGTTGAAAGAGCTTAATCCCGTAAAAGTGACCACCGATTTATCGGTGGTCTGTTTTTTCTTGTTTTACGCAATAAATTGTGTTAAATTAAAACTATAGAAAGGAGTTATTATGTTAAAACTGATACCGCAGCCACAAAGAATTGAAAAATTAAGTGATAAATTATTTTCAATTTCAGCCATAAAACTCGGAAAGAATAATTTGTGCAAGGAAGCATCGGAAGATTTTCTTTTATTCTGCGCACTTCCGAACAGTCAAAAAGAAAACATAATATTCATCACAGATCATTCTTTGCACAATGAAGAATATATTATTGAAACAGGAAATGAAATAACAGTATCCTCAAATTCCGCTTTCGGTCAGCTTTACGCGCTTCAGACGCTTAAACAAATTGTGTTTCAATGCAAAGGCCAAATTCCCCATATTAAAATATCCGATAAACCTGCATATCCATTCCGAGGATTTATGCTTGATGTAGGAAGATACTTTTTCAGCGTTGATGATGTAAAGAAAATCATCAGAAGAATGGTGCTTCACAAGCTGAATGTATTACATCTGCATTTAACCGAAGATCAGGGCTGGCGTATTGAAATAGAAAAATATCCCCTTTTAACTAAAATTGGCTCTGAACGAAAAAAAACAAATTTTAATCATAGGCCACATAGCGGATTTTACACAAAGGAAGAAATAAAAAAAATCGTTGATTATGCACACTCATTCTGTATTAAAGTTATGCCGGAATTTGATATACCCGGGCATTCCAGAGCTGCTATTGCGTGCTATAACAATTTAACCTGCTTTCCCCGACCTCTTCCTGTTGCAGACCATTGGGGTGTTAAGCACGATGTGCTTTGTGTGGGAAAAGAAAGCACAATGCAGTTTGTTTATGATATTCTTGATGAATTTTTTGAAATGTTCCCGGATAAATATATACATATCGGCGGAGATGAAGTGCCAAAACACAGATGGGATTTGTGCCCTGCCTGCACTGCAAAGCGTAAAGAGCTTGGCTTAAATACAAGTGATGAGCTTCAGTTCTGGTTTATGAACAAAATAAAAGATTACTGTAAAGAACACGGAAAACAGGTTTTTATGTGGAGCTGGGATCTTGAGGAGGCTTCAATTCTTGATACAGATTTAGGATTCACAAAATGCGGAGATATGAACACAGGTGAAAGACCTTTTATTGACACATCAACAAAAGCAAATTATATTGATTTGCCGTATGGATATATCAGTCTTAAGGATACTGCCAATCATAAGGTTTATAGCGGAAATGCACTCGGTGTTGAAGCCGCACTGTGGACAGAATATGTGCCGAATATGAAAAAAGCGGACTTAATGAGTTTTCCGAGAACCGGATGTATTGCCGAAACAGGATGGAACAGCAGCTGCTCTTGGGAAAGCTTCAAAGAAAAACTGGATTTCTACTACGGCTATCTTGACAAAAACAATATCGGTTATGCAAAACCGAATAAAGCAAATCCAAATAAATTGAGAGCAAAACTGAGCATACTCTTATTTGAACGGCGTCAGCTTACTTGGGAAGGTCTGCATAATATATTTGATGATAAAAAAATAGAAAAAATTGCAAAAAATCAATAATGCACAGATATATTTCATTCGGATTCTATGGTTCATAGGGTGACTTTTCTCATATGTTTTGTTAAAATTTAATCAAAGGAAGGTGATTTTATGAACAATATTAAATCAGGTTTGTTTATTAAAGAAAAAAGAAACGAAAAAGGTTTTACACAAAAAGATTTAGCAGAAATACTGAACTGCACGGATAAGGCGGTTTCACGCTGGGAAACGGGCAAAGGATTTCCCGAGGTGTCATTCTTAATTCCGCTTTCAGAGGCTCTTGAGGTTTCCGTAAATGAAATCATTTTGGGTGAAGAAATAAAAAAAGAAGAAATAATTGAAAAAACAAACAATGTAATCGTTGAAACCCTTAAAGAAACAAAAAGAAAAATAAACAAAGCCAGCTATATTATATTTGCATTGCTTCTTGCAATTGAAGCTCTAATGTTCTATTATACACAGCTTGCCGCTTCGTCCGGTGATGAAATGGGAGTCATATTCGCAAATATTGCAGTTGTTTTCATCTGTTCCTTTCTTGTTGGATTTGTAAATTTAAAACTGCAGTTTAAACTAATCTTTATTCCTGCAACAGTTATATTATTTATTCCTTCATCATTCCTGTATTTCCCGTTTGATCCGGAATACACTTTTGGATATTCAGCATTTTTTGCAGTTTCTGCTTTGGCTCTTATCTTGGTTTCGTCAGGAATACAAAAAATAATCATCGAATTAAAACATAGAATTAGTAAAAAGTAAGCAAACCCCGCTAATCATTGATTAGTGGGGTTTGTTTTTAATCAAGATACATATTTATACTTAAATCTTCATTTGGATTAACCGATTCAAGAAAAGCCGAAAAGAATGCTTCATCAACTTTTTTATGTTTTAAGGCTATTTTTCTTGCAGTTATAGTTTTCAATTTGATTATATAATTCCGTTTTCATTGCTTTTCTCCTTTTTCAAAAGCTCCATTGCTTTTTTAGCCTGTTGGTACTCATCATGATGACTGATATGATATCTTCTGCCATTCATAACAAAATTCGAACCTGTCTGATGATAGTCAAATCTAACGCCGTATTTATCGCAATCCTTTTTAATATGCTTAACCCATTCAAAGCGGCATTCACGGGCATATTTATAAGATTCTCCGCCAACCGAAACCATATCAAAATCACCGCTTTCAAGATATTTGCCGAAATCAACATATTCAAGCAACGGTGAAGCAAAAATATACTTTCGATTTGCATGAATTTTCATGAAAGCAGGCAGACGCTCGTCTGCCTTTTGCTGATTTTCACAGGTTACTGCAATAGATACATTATTGTAACCCTCTCCCCAATCAGACGGCTTACATATTTCAAAGCGTTCAATCCTTTTTGTACATATAAGAAATCTGATATCGCTTCGCTGCTTTATAATCTCCCATGCGTCGCTGCGCCATGCATCCGCCTCTTCTATAAGGAAATCGGATGTGAAGCAGGTTGCAACCTCTTTTTCTGTATTCAGCTTGAATTTCCCGTTTCTGTCCCTTTTCAGCGGCATATTGAAATTTGTTTTTGATTTAGTAATAATATTTGCATCTTTATCTCGCAGAGCATCCAAATAAAAAACATAGCAGTTTTTACAGCCGGGGCTGCATTTGTGACATCCATGCCACGGGTTCCACATATCCATAGAATCACCTCAATCAGCTATTAAATCCATTATAGAACAAAAGTTCCCGATTGTAAACAAAAAATAGCACAGATTTATAAAATCTGTGCTGAAATTTTTACTGATTACTTGCTTCAGCAGCTTTGTCTGCCTTTTTCTGCTGGCTGTATTTGGATTGTGCTGATGCAGCAATAATCAACATAACAAATCCACCGATAAGGCAAACAAAATATGCCTTGGCAATTGGAGTTGAAGTCTGAATACCTTCAACATTGGCATAAAGCTTATCGCCCGAAAGCAAAGCCTTTACCTGTCTGCCCTCAATATACGAATAGGAATTATGTACATTAATTAAATCATAAACTTTTCCGTTATAGGATACCTTAACATCATAAAAATCCGTTTTAGAGCCTGTTTTCTTATTTACAACCTGTGTTGTTTCCGAGCTTACAACAGTTGCCGTCACCTCTTCATAATCAGGAGCAGCTGCTTTATCCATTGCAATTCTTGTTGGAGCAATACCAACAAGTAATACAACACAAATAACCCATAATACAATAACAACTTGCTTTTTCATATAAATCCACCTTACTTATTTTTATTACCTGATAATTTATTTTCTGTTCCGTTTATTATCCTTTTGACATTCTGTCTGTGAGCAATAATAACAATTGAGGCAAACAGAACGGCAATAAGTATTAAAACTGTATTCTGATAAAACACACCAATTAAAACAGGGTAAAGAACCGCTATAATAATTGAACCAAGGCTTATCATTTTTGAAACAGCAATTGTAATAACAAAAATCACAAACAAGATTAAAGCAATACGCCAGTCAACAAGAATAACCATCCCTGTGCATGCTGCAACGCCTTTTCCCCCTTTAAATTTAAAATAAAGAGGAAATATATGCCCTAAAACACAGAAAAATCCGGCAAACTCTTTATACATAATCATTGTGGCGGCTGTTTCCCTGCTTTGTGCAATTTTAAAAAACATTTCAAGAGGGGCATCCAATATAATAAATGCAATCAGAATTGCTAAAGCAACCTTTAAAATATCGCCTATCATTGTTAGTACAGCAAAATGTTTGCCATAAGTACGAAGCATATTTGTTGCACCTGCATTACCGCTTCCCGACTCTCTTATATCCTTTTTTTCCATCGTTCTTGACAATATAATGGAAAAATTAAGACTGCCTAAAAGATAAGAAATTACAGCTATGATAATATATTTAACAGCAATCATTTTTTGCCTTCCCCCCTTTCCCTTATAATAAACCTTACGGGGGTTCCGTCAAGCCCAAAAACCTCTCTTATCTGATTTTCAAGATAACGCTGGTAAGAAAAATGGAACAATTCTGCATTATTAACAAAGAAAACAAATGTAGGCGGACGGGTTGAGGCCTGCGTCATGTAATAGATTTTAAGCCTTTTTCCCTTATCTGTAGGCGGCTGTACTCTTGAGGTTGCCATTGCAAGCACCTCATTCAGCTTGCCTGTTGAAATCCGCATTGAATTCTGTGAGTGAACAAAAGCAATCATTTCAAAAAGGCGGTCTATTCTCTGCCCGGTTTTTGCAGAAATAAACATAACCGGAGCGTAGCTCATAAACGAGAAATCAATTGCAAGCTTTTTACGAAATGCATTCATTGTATTGCCGTCCTTTTCAACAGCATCCCACTTATTTACAGCAACAATGCAGGCTTTTCCCTGCTCAAGTGCAATGCCGGCAACCTTAGAATCCTGCTCCGTAAAGCCTTCTGTTGCATCAATCATGATAACACATACATTTGCTCTTTCAACTGCCATTCTGGCCCTGATAATACTGAATTTTTCAATAGCATCATTAATTTTGCTTTTGCGCCTGATACCGGCAGTATCAATAAAATTAAATTTTCCGTAGCTGTTTTCAACAAAGGTATCCGTTGTATCCCTTGTTGTGCCTGCTATATCGGAAACAATTGCTCTGTTTTCGCCGCTGATTCTGTTTACAAGAGAGGATTTGCCGACATTCGGCTTGCCGATAATGGCAACATTGATGATTTCTTCGTCATCCTCTTCTATATCGGATTCAGGGAAATACTGTATTACCTCATCAAGCAAATCGCCTGTACCGTGACCGTGAACCGAGGAAACAGCAATTGGATCTCCAAGTCCGAGATTGTAAAATTCATAAAACTCCGGATCCGGTGCACCGACTCTGTCACATTTATTAACGCAAAGAATGATTGGCTTGCCGCTTTTCTGAAGCATCGAAGCAACCTCATAGTCAGATGCAACAACACCGCAGTTTAAGTCTGTTACAAGTACAATAACGTCTGCCGTTTCTATAGCGATTTCAGCCTGTGCTCTCATCTGGCTGAGAATGACATTCGTGCTGTACGGCTCAATACCGCCTGTATCAACAAGCAAAAAATTATGATTAAGCCATTCGCAGTCGCCGTAAATTCTATCCCTTGTAACACCGGGTGTATCATCTACAATAGAAAGCCTTGTTCCTATTAACTTGTTAAATAAAGTAGATTTTCCTACATTTGGTCTGCCAACTATGGCAACAACTGGTTTACTCATATATAATTACTCCCGATAACAAGAAAGACGGACAAAACTGCCCGTCTGATAAGCTAATTACACTTATGCTTCTTCCTTAGCAATAACTTCCTTGCCGTTGTAATAACCGCAGCTTGCACATACCTTGTGAGGAACTGTATAAGCTGAACAGTTAGGACACTTAACAAGTGTTGGTGCGTTTAACTTCCAAACGCTTGAGCGTCTTTTATTTCTTCTTGCTGATGAAACTCTTCTAGCTGGTACTGCCATTTTTATAGCCTCCTTTATTCAAAAAACTGAATGATTTACTCTTCATCAAGCAATTGCAAAAGAGCTGCCATTCTTGGATCAACATCTTTTTTGCAATCACAATTTCCTAAATTAAGATTTTTGCCGCATTTTGCACACAAGCCCTTGCAGTCATCACGACAAAGCATTTTGCTTGGTAAAAACAACTGAATTTCCTCTTCAACAAGCTCGTCTAAGTTTAAAACACCGTTTTCAACAACAATATAATCGTCAAAATCAGCATCACTTTCAACGCTCGGTACAAGAATTTTATTCAGTTTAAAGCAATAATCTTTTTTTAAATCTTCTGCACAGCGGTCACACACACCGATAAATTCAAAGGAAACTGAAACGTCAAGATAAACAACATCTGCCTTTTGATATACAGAGCCCTTAACTTTAACTTCCTTTTGCAATGGCTGATACGTACCGTATGAAAGATTTTGGAGATTCAATGAATAATCAACAGAAACCGACTCATTACATCCGTTAAACAGATTTGTAAGGTCTATTTTCATATTGCCACCTCATCTCGCACTTTAAGTATTATATATATAAGAATTTATTTTGTCAATAGAAAATTTAAAAAAGAACAAAGGCGTGGACAAAACCACGCCGATATATTCTTAAAAACTAAGCTTCTTCGCAGTAATCAAAGATTTCAACAGGTAAATCCTCTTTATCACAGCTAATTGTGAAAATGAAATCAACATCTGTTGCTTCTGAAAGCTCTGAAAGCATTTCAAAGAAAAGCGGAAGCTTTGAATAATCTCTGCCAACAATTTTGAATGTTGCATCAATCAAAATATCCGTAACATCGTAGTTACCTGCACAGATACCAGCAAGGAAGCCATAAAAAGCCTTATGACCACTGATTCTGTATGTATCTGTTTCAAGAAGCCTTGCCCTTGATGATACATCGTAAGTGAGTTTCGGTTCTTTTTCAACGCAAACAACATTGCCGTCTGAATTCTCAACACAAGAATTTACAAGATCAATCAATTTTTTTGTTTTGCCTGCGCCTTTATTACCTATAATAAGTTTAATCATTTAAGATTCCTCCAAGGTTTATTTCATATTCATATGATATCATATACCAAGCTCTTTTTCAAGTTTTTCTTTTTCATTTTCATAACCCGGCTTACCGAGTAAAGCAAACATATTTTTCTTGTAGCTTTCAACACCCGGCTGGTTAAACGGGTTAACGCCAAGAATATAGCCGGAAACAGCGCAGGCCTTTTCAAAGAAATAAATCATATATCCAAGGTCTTCGGCTGTAATACCGTTAGCTTCAAGAATAAGGTTGGCTACTCCGCCCTCAGTATGTGCAAGCAATGTGCCCTGTCTTGCCTTTTCATTAACAAAACTCATTGTTTTGCCTGCAAGGAAATTAAGTCCGTCAATGTTTCCATCCTGCTCTGTGATTGTAAAATCATCAAGCGGCTTGTTAAACTTAAGGCAGGTTTCAAACATAAGCGGTGCACCGCTTTCCTGAATGAACTGACCAACAGAGTGGAGATCCGTTGAAAATACACAGGATACAGGATAAAGCCCTTTGCCGTCCTTACCCTCACTTTCAGCGAAAAGCTGCTTTAACCATTCATTGAACATTGTCATGCAGGGTTCATAAGAAATAAAGCATTCAAGCTTTTTGCCTTTTTCATAAAAGCAGTTACGGATTGCGGCATACTTTAAGCAGTCATTCTCTTCAATATTTTCGCTGTTAAGGCTATCCTGTGCAAATTTAGCACCATGCATAAGAGCATCAATATCAATTCCGGCAACAGCTATCGGAAGAAGACCAACAGCAGTTAAAACAGAATATCTGCCGCCAACGTCATCGGGAACAACAAATGTTTCATATCCCTGCTCATCTGCAAGCTCCTTAAGTGTTCCTTTTGCTTTGTCAGTTGTACAGAAAATACGCTTTGCAGCCTCATCTGCCGAATATTTTTTATAAATCAAATCACGGAATACTCTGAA
>DESD01000017.1:26426-26742 GCA_002361935.1 Ruminococcaceae bacterium UBA3323
AATCAAATCACGGAATACTCTGAAAGCAATAGCCGGCTCAGTTGTTGTTCCGCTCTTTGAAATTACATTAATGCATATATCCTTATCTTCGCAGATTGAAACAAGCTCAGTAACCATAGACGGGCTGATTGTGTTTCCGATAAAGTAAATCTGAGGTGTATCTTTGGCAAGTGCATTGTAATTCGGAGATTTCAATGCTTCAATAACAGCTCTTGCACCAAGATAAGAACCGCCGATACCGATAACAATCAAAACATCACAATGCTTTTTGATATACTCGGATGCAGCCTTAATTCTTGCAAATTCATCCTTATCA
>DESD01000017.1:27035-27271 GCA_002361935.1 Ruminococcaceae bacterium UBA3323
GCAAATTCATCCTTATCATAATCTGTAGGAAGAGTTACCCAGCCAAGGAAATCATTTCCTTCACCGCTTTTGGAATGAAGCGTATTCAAAGCCTGAACAGCCCTTGCACTCATATCGGAAATGTCTTTATCAGAAACAAATTTATCTGCATATTTATTTATAAGTTTTAACTTTTCCATAATTTATCTCCTTTTCTATAAACTTCAAGTGCTTATTTTACAACAAACTGAAATATA
>DESD01000062.1:0-29627 GCA_002361935.1 Ruminococcaceae bacterium UBA3323
CTTGAAATTAAGTCAACAAATTTGCCAAAGTATTTAAATGTATTAATTGATTTGGATATATTGGAAAGAGAAGTTCCTGCAACTGAAACAAATCCCGAAAAAAGTAAAATGGGATTATATAAAATTAAGGATAATTATATTAAGTTCTGGTTTAAATTCATTTATCCATACAGAGCATATATCGAAATGGATAATACGGATTTTATTATGGATAAAATAAAGAAAGGTTTTGTAGCAAATCACGCAGCCTTTGTTTATGAGGATATATGCAGAAAAGAGTATATGAATCAACTGATTGTTAACGATACATGGGATTTCGTTCCGACTAAAATCGGCAGATGGTGGGACAGAGCAGATACTGAAATCGATATTGTTGCAGTCGATGAAAACAGTAATAATATCATTTTCGGAGAATGTAAATACACAAATGACAAAATGAATGTTGACGTGTATTATAATCTCCTTGAGAAAATTAAAAAGGTTAATTGGAATAAATCATACAGAAATGAGCATTTTGTATTTTTCAGTTTTAACGGATATACAGACAAAATGAAAAAGCTCGCAGAAGAAAATGATAATATAATTTTATATTGAGCCTTTACTAATTTTGTTTTCCATGTTAACATCAAGCGTGAAAGGGGTGGTTATTTGAAAGTAGCAATTTACAGCCGAAAGTCTTTGTTTACGGGCAAGGGCGAGAGCGTTGAAAATCAGATTGAGATGTGTAAGCAATACATCAAATTTTCAATGGTTGATGTGGAAATTGCTGATGAGGATATATTCGTTTATGAGGACGAGGGTTATTCTGCCAAGGATTTGAAACGTCCGCAGTTTCAGCAGATGATGAAGGACCTTGATACATACAAATTTGAATATATTGTCTGCTATCGTTTGGATAGATTAAGCCGTAATGTCAGCGATTTTTCAGGCTTAATTGAACTGCTCAACAACAAGGGTGTAAACCTGATTTGTATTAAAGAGCATTTTGACACCTCCTCGCCGATGGGCAAGGCGATGATGTATATCACCTCCGTTTTTGCGCAGTTGGAGCGTGAAACGATTGCCGAGCGTGTTCGTGATAATATGCACCTCCTGGCTCGCACAGGTCGCTGGCTTGGTGGAACTCCACCGACTGGTTATCAAGGAGCAGAGGAAAGTGAGGTTATTGTTGACGGCAAGGTTAAAACCTCTCATAAATTGGTGTTCAGTGATGAAATCGAAACGGTCAAGCTGATGTATAATCACTTCCTTGAAACGCATTCGGTATCTGCCGTGAGCAAACATCTCATTGCAAAAAAGATTAAATCCAAGACCACAGGCAATTATTTTTCCGTTCTTGGTATTCGTGATATTCTGCAAAATCCTGTTTACTGCATTGCGGATGAAAATGCCTATCATTACTTTGCTGAAAATGGCTCTGATATTTGTCAGGATAAAAAATTATGGAACGGTGAACACGGTGTTTCAATCTACAACAAAAGGGATTACAGCCGTTCAGGTGCGCCAAGAAATGCGCTGAATGAATGGATTGTTGCAATCGGCAGACACGAGGGAATTATCAGTGGTAAGGATTGGGTATCCATTCAGAAATACTTTCATAATAACCACAAAGAAAAGATTGTTAATCATAGCGAAGTTGGCTTGTTATCGGGCTTGATTTACTGCACAAAATGCGGTGAGAAGATGTTTTCCAAAAAGCACAAGGCAACGAGTGATAATTTCAGCTATATCTGTTCAAGCAAGCTGAAGGGCAACAACGCACTTTGTGATTGCCCTAACCTGACAGGTCAACAGACAGATGATTTGTTGGTTGACTATATCAAAGGTGAACTTGACAATTTCGACACCTTTACTTTTGCACTTGAAAATCTGAAAAGGGAGTATGAAAAAGAGCAGAATAACGATAAAGCAGACAAAATAAAAAGGGATATTGAAAACACGCAAAGTGAAATCAACACCCTTGTAAAACGCCTGACTGATACAACATTGAGTAGTGTTGCAATCAGTGCTATTGATAAAAAAATAGTTGAGCAAACCGAATATTTACACACTCTTGAAAGCGAACTCGCAGAGCAAAATCAATCTGATGATAACATTGATTTTGATACAGATGCTTTAATAGAAAGCGTTAAATCCTTTAAGCTTTTATTTGATGATTTATCAATTTATGACAAACGGCAGATTATAAGACTGCTCATTCAGAAAATTGAGTGGGACGGAGCAAATTTACATATTTTTATGTACGGTGAATAAAGCCATTTCAGCCGTTTATTCACCGAAAAGCACCCAAAAGTTGCCGCAATGTTGGTGGTGTATTTCCGCTGCTGATTGCAGTTACGGCTATGTTTTTTACAAAAAACAGCATGCTTTCAGCCTTGGTTCTGCTTGGTTTTATTGCTTCTTCCATGGCGGCAACATTATTATCCTCCTATGCTTTAACCAAAACGGTTCTTAAAGGAGATGCTTCCTCTTTTGTGCTTGAGTTGCCGCCTTACAGAAAGCCGCAGCTTCTAAAAATAATATGGCAGACGGTAAAAGAAAAGGTACTGTTTGTCCTGCTTCGTGCCATTGCGGTTGCTGCTCCCGCAGGTCTTGCTATATGGGTGCTTGCAAACATAAGAGTGGGGAATGCCATGCTTCTGAATGTTATAGCGGATTTTCTTGATCCTCTTGGTAGATTTATGGGGCTTGACGGCGTAATTCTTCTTGCATTCATCCTTGGCTTTCCTGCAAATGAAATTGTTATTCCGATTATTCTGATGACATACCTTTCGGCAGGGGAACTGAGTGACTATTCTTCTCTTGAAAGTTTAAGAACAATTCTTACCGATAACGGTTGGACTGCGGTAACCGCAATATGCACCTGTGTTTTCTCTATGTTCCATTTTCCGTGTTCAACCACGCTGCTTACCATATGGAAAGAAACAAAAAGTGTAAAGTGGACGATGCTTTCCGTTGCAGTTCCGCTGCTGCTCGGATTTGTTCTTTGCGTTGTAATTAATATGGTATTTTAAAAAAATGAAGCCGTTGGTAAAAAACCAACGGCTTTAAATATGAAGAATTAATTATTTTTTTGATTTCTTTGGTTTCATAACAGTGTCTATAATCGTCTGGCAGGTATTGCCGTTTTCATAGGTTAAATATTTGTTTTTAAATGCGGAAATTTTTTCGCTGTATTTCTTCATTTCTTCATCAATGTTGAGGATTGAATGAATAACCTCTTCCGTATTGAAAACAAGTGGACCCGGAGCTTCCTCCTCAATATCTACATACATACCTCGCAGATTATCACGGTAATCCTCTAAATCATATGTGAAAAACAGCATAGGCTTATTAAGCAGAGCATAGTCAAACATTACGGATGAATAGTCTGTAATAAGAATATCTGAAATCAGATACAAATCCTCAACTGTTCTGTAGGAACGCAGATCGAAAACAAATTTGTTGTCAGCTGTGAAATTATCACACCGTGTGCAGAAATGATGAAATCTTACAAGAATAATATATTCATCGCCAAGACATTCCTTCATTTTGTCCAGATCAAGCTGCATATCAAAGAAGCCTTTTTTGCGCCATGTAGGAGTATAAAGAATAATTTTCTTATCCAAGGGAAGCCCTAAGCTGTTCTTAATTTCGGCAAGCTTGGTTTCATCGGTATTATATAAAATATCTGTTCTCGGATAACCGCATTCAAGAATGGCTCCGCCATAGGAAAAGCAATCATATGCCTTGTCTTTCATGAAATTTCCCTGAACAAGAAGATAATTCCATCTTTTGTTTTTTTCAATATAAAGCTTTTTGCTGCTTTCGTTCGGGAAATCTCCGGGTACATCAAGTCCTAATGTTTTAAGCGGTGTTCCGTGCATAGTTTGAATTTCAATCTGACCGTCACGCTTTACATAAGCATCCTCAAAGTTAACATTGTTAACTAAGTATTTGGCGGTTGCAAGATACTTGAAATATTCCTGGGAACCTCTGCGGACTCTTATTCCATTACCGTTAATCGGCATTCTTGAATCTCTAAGAGACCATACGCATTTGTATTCAGGATAATTTTTGTCAATATATTCATAAAGATGCTGCGGATTACAGCTGTATTTACTGCCCCACATGGATTCAAAAACAATGCATTTTTCATCCAGCTTTTGCGTGCGGTATTTCGGATAGTTCTTTGCTGTAAGGGCCTTTCTCTTATTGGCAGTATTCTCGTTCTCTTTCCAGAGCTGTGTGATTTTCAGTCTTATGCTGCAGTTTACGCCTCTGTAGCAGTTCAGCTCAAGTGTTTCAAATTGAACAATTCTTTTGTAGAATTTTGAACTGTAAATGATATGACGTTCAATTTCACCATTTTTATCTTCATATGAAATATAAAGATCACGGGTGCCGGCATAAAGATTTTTTGTAATTCTACTGTTGTTGAAATTAATGATAAATGCACAGTGAAGTCTTTCGTTTTTAATAATGCATTTTGATTTTGCAAAAACAACTCTCTCCCCGGCAACATTGTCATTAACATATAAAACAGCCTTTTTTGCCTTTGAAAGCTCATTTTTACTGCATGGAGCTACTGTATCCATAAAGATAAAGTTCTGAAGCTTATACATGTTTCGGACGGAGGTAACACTGTCGTTAACAGTAAAACGAATCTGATGATTCTTATTTGTCATAAAAATAGCAGACGGAGTGCTGTTGTTTTTGATAATAACTCTTTTGCTTCTGTAAAGCAGAACACTTTCGTTATCTTCAAGGTCCTTAATATACAGAGTATAGTTAACATTTCTTTTGATGCTGTCGCAATTGGCGGTAAACACCTTGCCGTCTTTTGTGCTGAATTCAACAGTTTCATCTTCCTCACTGACAGCGTAAATGTTTTTTGCTTCATTTTCAAGCACAACAGATATTTTGTTGTCGGCAATATTAACCTTGCTTGCAAAATTGTTTTCGTTATCAATATAGATTCTGAGTTCATTTACAGCATCATATATAACTCTTATATGCTTGTTTCCCGAAACAACAGCGCTATTGGGTGAAACCTTGTGCCAGCAACCCAATCTTACTTTACCGCTGCAAACTCTGTTTTCATAGCAGACCAGAACCCGATTGTAGCCCCTGTTGTTTTCGTTTATATCAAATTCGTTTAGATCAATGCGGAATTTGAAGCCGGTTCCGTCATAGTTGTAGCTGGATTCGATGTTGGTTGAGGTGTCAAATAATGAACCCTTTTGCTCAGTCAGTTCCTTGTTGGCAACAGCTGTAATGGCAAGCGGTGTTAAATGATTTGTTTTTTCGTTTTTTAAATAAACGGATATTTTCTGGTCGGAGAAATCTTCAATACTGATTCTGCTTTTGTAAATATAAGCTGAAATTTCAATACTGTCTTTTCCCAATTCTATATCGGAAATATTCCTTTTTATCTCATTTGAAGCCAATTCCTCGGTAATATCACGATTATCAATCGTAAAATACTCTTTCGGCAATGTAACAATGAATCTGCCGTTTTGTTCTTCAACCCTTGCGTTAAAATAATCCTTGTTTTGATATTTTATTAATTCAATCAGCTTTTCAGCCTCATACTGTCTTGCGTATGCGTATTTCTGCTGGTTAATTAACGGAAGCATTGAGAAAACAGATTCGTCAATGTTTTCATCAATATATTCATTAATAATTTCAAGTGTTTTTAAAAAAGCTTCTTCAGGAAGAGATTTGCAGTTGTTAATAAAAATCATCAAATCAATCTGAAGAGATTTTTTCTGCCATTCTTTAACCAATTCATCGTCAATATTATTTTCGGCAATAAATTTATTTACCATTTTCATAACGCTTAGTCTGTCATAAAGATTGGTAAAATCATCTGTGTTCTGCGTAATGGATTTTGTAGCACCGTCACGCACTCTCCAGTAATAATATGCACTTTCAACAACAGATACGTTGTTTGCCCTGAAGTGCATCGGAATGGTAACAGGGATATCCTCATATAAAATGTTTTCGGGAAAAGCAAAATTGTTTTCCTCATAGAAAGAGCGTAGAATAAGCTTGTTCCAAGAGGTTGTGTCATAAAAAAGATTGGGATTTTTTGTTATATGTGTGTTGGATTCAATATCAGAGAATACCTTTTTATGAAGGCTGGAGGACCATGTTTTTTTAGAATTGCATCTTGCAACGTTACAAATTGTTAGATCACTGCCGTTTTTTTCGGCAGCATTAAACATTTTTTCATATAAATCCTCGGAAATTCGGTCATCAGAATCCATAAAAATAATATATTTGCTGTCTGAATGCGCAACGCCATAGTTTCTTGCACAGCCAAGCCCGTTGTTTTCTTTATATAAATAATGAAAATTCGGGTATTTTTCTGCATACGACTTTGCGATTTCTCCGCTGGAATCTGTTGAACCGTCATCAACCATAATTACCTCAAACTCTTTTTTTGTTTGGTTTAATATCGAGTCAAGGCATTCTGCCAAATACTCTTCAACATTGTAAATCGGAACAATAACGCTTATATCTGCAGTATTTTTCATCATGAATAATTAAACTCCTAATTTTTTATGTATTATTAAAAAAATTATATCATATAAGCTGATTTTTGTAAAGGCAAGAAAACCGGCTTATTCCTGTTGTGTATTATTGAATTTTACAAAATGGTTGCCTTTGTTCAAATTAAAGTGTATACTTAAAGTATCGGCAGCTCCGGCATTTTACAGGGGTGGCCAAAGGGGTTAGAATTTTATCAGAAAGAAAGGCTGTTTGATTCAAATGCAGAACTATATTACAAAAAGTGAGAAAATCAATTATTGTGTAGGGCTTTCGGGGCAGAATCTTGTTTATTCCCTTATAGGTGCATCATTCTTTACATATTTTATGACGGATATTGCACTTTTTCCTGCTATTGTGGTTTCGGCACTTCTTATCATTATGAAGGTATGGGACGGCATTAATGATCCGATTGTAGGTTCGTTTATTGATAAGCATACCTTTAAAAACGGTGATAAAATGAGGCCGTTTTTAAGATATACTCCGCTTCCCGTCGGTATCTTTTCTGTTCTTCTTTTTCTTGTTTTTTCTACGGAGGAGGATTTGCTGTGGCTTAGGGTTGCATATTTTGTAATTATGTATATCTGTTGGGATCTTGTTTACACAGTTCAGGATGTTTCAATATGGGGTATAACCGCAATGGTAACCCCCAATGCAGACGAAAGGGATAAATTTGTTCAGTGGGCAAGAACAATCGGTTCGGTGGTTTATGCTGTTTTCAGTACAATGATTCCCATGGCACTCGAAATGGTTGTAAATGCAACAGGTCAGTCTTGGCAGTTTATAACGCTTGTTTTTGCTGTTATTTTCGGTCTTGGAGGAGCCATGATTTCTAAAAGAGCAGATAAAACAAATGAAAGAGTAAGGGTTATTCAGGAAACGAAGCAGGCAAGCCTTGCGGAAAGCTTTTCTCTTCTTTTCAAAAACAGAATTTTAATGCTTGTAACGCTTGCCAATCTGATCGGCGCACTTGGCTTCGGTGCTAATCTTGTTACATATTTCTTCAAATATGAAATTCCCACTGATTTTCTCGGCAATGGAATAATCGGTGCACTCGGTCTTTCAACTCTGTATTATGTGATAACAGGTGCACCTTCCTTTATCGGTATGGTGTTTGCAGATAAAATGAAAAAACTGTTTAAAAACAGCTATATCAATGTGCTGATTTTTATGCAGCTGTTTAACTGCACGTTAAGAGTAGTTGCCTTTTTAGTCGGATTCGAGGGCAAAAGGCTTTGGATATCTATGATTATTATGGGTATTGCTTCTATACCGACAGGTGCAAACAGTATTGCCCAGACGTCTCTTTTCTGTGATAGTATAGATTATATGGAATGGAAAACAGGCAAAAGAACAGAGGGAATTACTTTTTCCATGCAGACCTCGTTTACAAAGATTGCAAGCGGGATAACCGCAGGTCTTGCAACGCTTGCTCTTTCGCTCCTTAAATATAATGCGATTGATAATGCCGAGGTGTATATCGGCACACAGTCCGCTGCTTTTGACAAATGGATCTGGCCGCTTGTTGTGCTTACTCCTGCTGTTGCAAGTCTGCTTTATATTATTCCTCTTCTTTTTGTAAGATACGGTCCGAAGGAAAGGGAAAAGGTTATGGCAGAGCTTGTTGAAAGAAGAAAGCAGGCAGAGCAGGAAACGGTAACAGAAATCGCAGAGGGTTAATGATGAGATATTATTTAACGGTTAGCGGAAGCATAATTCCTGGATTGGAAAAATATATTGTTCAGCAGAATGAAACGGAAGATGTATTTTTAATTTCTTTTGATGATAAGGATATGGATGATATTGTTAATGTTTCTGATGATTTGATATTTATTGATGAAAATAAGAAGTATTATCGGATTAAAGATAAAAAAGTTGTGCCAACGGATGATAAATTTAAGTGGTCTCCGAAAACATGGTATAAGATATTCTGCCAAATCTATAAAAATCTGCACAGGGAAGAAGGTAAAGTTCAAAACAGGCTCAGTCATTATAATAAAACTGCAGTAATAAGGCAGGGTATTGACTTGGGCACTTACAAATCCTGCAGCTTTGTTGATAAAGAGAACCATATTGCATATTCATTCCGTTTCAAAAGGTGCAGGGGTAACGAGAAACAGCCTTTGGTCATTTTTTTCTGCGGTGCCGGTTCAGTCGGTCTAGATAATTTCAAGCCGTTTTTTGAAAGCATTCCCATGCTTGCTAAGCTGAAAAAGCACAATTG
Organism: Ruminococcaceae bacterium UBA3323; assembly: GCA_002361935.1. Lineage (GTDB taxonomy): Bacteria > Bacillota > Clostridia > Oscillospirales > Acutalibacteraceae > Eubacterium_R. Next base: position 8,759 of record DESD01000062.1, read on the forward strand.
CAATATATTGATACCTCAGCCTTTAACAAATATTAATTATAATAAGAGCTATGAGGATTTTAATTCTAAGTTTGATTCCTATATTGCTTCCGTTCATCATTTAGTGGATATATTGATACAAACGGAAAGTATTGATACAAACAGAATTTATGCCTTCGGCACCTCACTGGGCGGCTGCTGTACATGGCGACTTGTGTATAATTACCCGAATCTGTGTGCATGCGCAGTTCCCGTTGTCGGCAGATTTGATTTGAAAATTGAAGGCTCACCGTATGCTGATTTTCAAAGAATTGCTCATCTGCCTATGTGGGTTGCCCATTCGTCCGATGATAAGATAATAGATGTTAAGTTTGATGATTTCGTTGTTTCAAAGCTGAAAGAGCTTGGTGCGGATATTAAATATACACGCTGGGATAAATACGGCCACGGTATGGCAGGTCAGTTTTATTTTAAAGAAGATTGGTGCAGATGGATGTTTAAGCAAAGAAAAAAATGGAATAAATAAAAAGAGTGCGTGATCTGCAAAAGCAGACCACGCATTTTTGTTCAATGAAAAGGAATTTTAAAGTTCTCTGGTCGGTAAAACCTTTTTTCTTTCAAGGAATCTTAAAGCACCGTAAGCAAGCAGGAAGAATATCATTCCGACGATTGCACCAAGGGAAATATCCGATAAGAAATGCGCACCTCTTACCATTCTTGTAAATCCGAGAAATGCGATATAAATAAAGGATATTATGCAGGCAGGAATTGTGAATTTTTTTGTTTTTTCAAATCTGTTTACAAGAAGCGGAAAGAGGAGTGAAAAGCATCCGCTGATTACGTGCCCGCTCGGGCAGCTTTCTCCGCCTATTTCAAATCCGTTCAGCATTGCACCGCCGTTTCCTCTCTGATACCAATTGGTAAACAGTGAAAAATCACTTGAACCAACAAGTGCACTTGTTACCTCTGCAGTCTTTGCATCTTCAATACCATTTGAAAAGGCTACCATTTCACGGAAGCGAACACGGTTTGCTATGCTTTTTATCGGGCTCTCAAAACAGAAAAATATGCCAATCAGTATTCCCATAAGTGCAAGGGGTTCAAGTCTGTTTAATATCCTTTTCGGAATTCTTGTGCATATTGCGATAAAGATAACGGCAACAACTGCAGAAATGATATACCATACGGCTTTGCTTAAGTCAACATAATATTTTCCTACGTTTCTTATAAGCTTATCCCAGCCCAAAACAGCAAGCACGGTAAAGCCGATTATTTCAAGTGCATTAACCGTAAAATTAAAAAACCTGTAAACTCTGCTCCGAACGGCATCTTCGCTTAGTTTCGGAATAAACGGAAATAAGCGGTTTATGATTTCAAGGCATTCTGCAAGATTGTGCCTTGTTAATAAAAGCACGGTTGCAGCAGGCGCCCACATTGCAAATCTTGGCACTTCGCCCCATATTTCAAAAAATTTAGCAATCGGGTTTGTAGGGTTAAAAAACGTTTGATTCAGCTTTAAATCATAAAAGCTTCCTATTGCAACAAGAACAGCAAAAAACAGGAAATAAAAAATGATAAATGATGTGTATATTTTGCTTTGCTTAGATTTCATATATATCCCCTCCAAAGCATATATTATCATATTGCTTTTACAATTACCATATTTTTGTTTTAAATTTCTTGCTTATTGTTTCGTATTGTAGTAAGATTAAACTAAGTAGTTAAGAAATATGCTGACACTGTGGAGGTGGCGTTTATGGCACAGAAAAGTGCTTTAACCAAAAAGAAGAAAACAGGCTATGCTTTCGGTATATTTACCGAGTCATTAATATATAATATGTTCTACACATATTATTTAACATTTCTTAATGAAATTGTAGGGATTCAGCCGAAGTATAGCTCTGTCATCATTTTTATTTCAATTGCATGGGATGCCGTAACCGATCCTATGATTGGAAATTATACCGACAGAGCCGGAGTTGATAAGCGTAAAGTAATGAAAAAATCTCTCTTTCCGCTTGGCATAATCTTCATTGTTGCGTGGACGAATATCGGCGCAGCGTTTGATTCACAGTTTTTGAAAATATTGCTTTATACCGTAATTTCAATGGCAATCTGGGTTTTCTATACGATGTATACCATTCCGTATTATGCTGTTGTTGCCGAAATAACAGAGGATTATGATGAAAGAACACAAATTCGCTCGTTTTCATCTCTTCTGAATGCCATTGCTGTCGGACTTGGAAATATTCTTCCTGCCCTTGTGCCTACCGTTGCCGTTCTTTTAACGGAAAGGTATGAAAGCAATGCCTATGCAGTTATTGCGGCATTAATAAGCATTATGGCAATTGTTCTGGGATTTATCTGCTGCAAATCTCTGAATGGTGTTTATGAGCCTAAAAAGGTGCTTCCCAATCAGCCTGAAAGAAAAACAACGCTGAAAACAACAATGAAGGCTTTTGGGGAAATTATAAAAATGAAGCCTGCGAAGTTTTTCCTTTTGTTTGTTTTCTTTTTCCTTGCCGCTTCCTCAATGATTCAGGCAAATTTAACCTACATGGTTATTGATTGTATCGGAATGGATTATGACAGCGGAATCGTTTTTGTTATTCTTTCCCTTGTTATTTCCATGGCAATCGTTGTTCCGCTTGTTGAGGCTGTTGCCAAGGCTAAGGACAGGCGCTTTGCGGCAATTCTTTTTCTTTCCATAGCAACGCTTGGCGAGATTGTTCTTAAAATTGTCGGTTTGGATGTAACAATCGGCGGCTTTAAAATTATGTGTATTCTTGCTCCTGCCGTATTGGGGCTTGGAGTCGGAACTTTCTGGACTCTGTTCTATTCAATGGGTTATGATTTGGTTGAGCTTGATGAATTCAAAACGGGAGAAAGAAGGGAATCAACCATAACGGCTTTGCCGCAGCTTATTCAGAAATTCGGTTCAGCCTTCGGTATTTTAATGGCAGGTCAGCTTCTTTCGCTTTATGGTTATGATGCCTCAGCCGATGTTGCGGGAAATGAAGCTTTGTTCAATGTTGTTACAGATCCGAAAATTATAAACGGCATGGAAAACATTTCAACCGTTATTCCTGCGGCGCTTCTTGCAGTTTCCGTTTTCTTTGCAGTTCTTTATCCGATGACAAGGAAAAGAGTAAATGCCCTTATGGCGCAGCTTAAGAAAAAGCGCAGCGGTGATGCCTATACAACCGAAGGATTTGAAAAGCTTTTATGATTTTAAATGTTCCCCGAATTCTATTGAATTTGGGGATTTTGTGTTTTCGCAACCGTAAATTTACATTTTGAATACCGATTTTCGATTGTTATCTTGTGTTTTTGTGTGATATGATTAGCTTGAAAGGAAGGTGGATTTATGAAGTTTGATGAGAATTTAAGAAATCTTCGTAAAGAAAAGGATTATTCACAGGAATACCTTGCCGAGAAATTAGGGGTTACCCGTCAGACGATTTCAAAATGGGAAAACGGCACGGCAATGCCCGATTTAAAAAAGCTTATTGAGCTTGCCGAATTTTTCGAAACCTCAATGGATGCTTTGCTTGGCCTGGATTATAAAACGGTTAATCCTGATAAAAATGCTGCTTCTGAGGAGTATAGTGAGGCTGAAGCAATTCAGGCAAACCGATATACAAATGATTTAATTCAGGCAGCGAAGAATCATATGGACAGTAAAACAAAGACTCTGTCAATCTTTTTAACGATTGTTTCCATTGCATTTGTAATCTCTGTTTTTTCTTTTTCGGGAAAAATCGGTGCGCTTGAAAGTCAGGTTAACGGTCTTAATAATTCTTATGCTTATCTTCAGGAATGTATAAACAGCCGCGGCGGTCAGGAGTATGACGGCGATGATTATTATGATATTGAGGTAAATATCATACAAAACAATTCGGAAAAGCCTTATATTGTCGAGACTGAATTAAAATATGCTCCGTCAAGCTATCCGAAGAATTCACAAATTTATTATCTTATTCCTAAAAGTGACGGCGGTGTTGAACGTCTTTCTGCCGAGGAAAACAACGGAGAATTTGTTGCAAATGCCAATATTGATTTAAGCCTTGATAAGCCCATTTATTTTGTGCTTGATGATGGCGAGAATATCATTAAGCAGGAGGTTTATATTGCTATCGGAGATGTTTTCGGCACGGCTGACGGTTATGTAACCTATGATATAGAAGACAGAGCCAACAATGAATTTCTTTTCAACAATACATTTTCTGAAGCATATGTATGGCACAATTCAAAGTATGCAAAGCTGAATTCTGCCGATATCGTTGTTGCTGCAGACGGCAAAGAAGTTTTCAGGCAGGCTCTTAAAAAATCAGAATTAAGAACAGATGAAAACAACCAGATTCATGATTCGTTTTATGAGATGGATTTGCCTACATTTTATATAAAGGATTTAAAGGCAGCTGCAAGATTTGATATTTATGTTGAAGCAAAGTTGGATAATGGTGCCGTATGTAAAGATCACGTGGCATTTACTGTTCCGATGAATAACTCAATGCAGACTACAGAGTTTACCGGATATCTGGAATATGATTTTGCCATTGGCGGCAAAACAGTAACAATAAAGTGTGATAAATAAGGTTTCAGCTTGCAAAAAGCAAGGCAAATCCTGTTGATGTTCACCGTAATAAACGGCTGCGGATTGTTCCCCAGCCGTTTTCATCTTTTAATATCGTATATAAACGCTCATTTCATTTTCGCCTCTGTTTGCCCATTTATAATAGGGGATGAATTTCAGGCGAACAGGCTTTTCAAAAGCATCCTTATATTCCAAATAAAGCTTATTTGATGTAATCTCTTCTTTGTATCCGTTTGCCGTTATGGCTTCGCCGTCAAAGCTGAATTTCGGCTTTCTGGAAAGTCTTAATAAATGCAGCTTTTCGCCGTTGTCTTTCTCTTCAAGGCAGTAAACTATAGGTCCTCTTGCAACAGCAGCCTTTCCGATGTTTTCCCTGACATTGGAATTGCATTTTACAATTCTGATTTCCGGATTATATTCAGCCGTTAATTCTTCATCATTTTCAATATCAAAATAGGCATAACCCTTTCTGATAAACGGATTTTGTTTGCTGAATTTAAAATTACTGCTCCAATAAGGAATTCGAAGAGCAAGCTTAAATTCCCTTTTTGCTTTGATTTTAAAGGAAACGCTACCGCTTGTTAAATAGTCAGAGATTATTTTTATATCTGCCTTGTCTGTTTTTATATCTGCACTTTGATAAAGATTCACAAACAGGGTATCCTCTGTTTCGGTAAAGCAATATTCTGCATAATCGGAAATGATTCTGGCAAGGTTCGGCGGGCAGCAGGCACAGTCAAACCATTTTTGACGAACGGGTTTAACATGGCTTTTTCGTGAATCTTTTTTGCAGGCTTCAGGGTTAACCTCAAGCGGATTAACATAGAAAAATGATTTTCCGTCCTCTGCCATTCCCGAAAGTATACTGTTGTAAAGGCAGCGCTCCATAATGTCTGCATATTTGGAATCAAAATCAGCCTGAAGCATTCTTCTTGCAAAGAAAACAAGTCCGATTGAAGCACAGGTCTCGGAGTAGGCAAGGTCATTCGGCAAATCATAGGCAAAGGTAAATGCTTCGCCGTCTTTTGTTGAGCCGATTCCTCCCGTTATATACATTTTCTTTTCAGTAATATCATTAAACAGTGTTTTGCAGGCATCAAAAAGTGCTTCATCCTTTGTATATCTTGCAGCATCCGCCATTCCGCTGTAAAGGTAAACCGCTCTTACAGCGTGGCCTACCGCTTCCTTTTGCTCTCTTACGGGTAGATGAGCCTGATTGTAAAAATAATTCAGTTTGTCATCGCTGTTTTCATTACGCTCAAGATCAAAATAATATGGCTTTGTGCCTCGTCTGTCTATAAAAAGCTTTGCAAGGCTTAGGTATTTTTCAGCACCGGTTGCTTCATATAATTTAATAAGCGCCATTTCCGCTATTTCGTGTCCGCCATAGCCTTTTCTGCCGTTTGCGCCGAATTCATCGCAAAGCAAATCCGCAAAACGGCAGGCAGCATTCAGAAGCCTGTTTTTGCCTGTTGTATTATAATAAGCAACAGCAGCTTCGGCAAGGTGTCCAAAGCAGTACAGCTCGTGATGATCCCTTAAATTGGTAAAGGATTTTTCGGGATTGTTTATTGTATAAAAGGAATTTATGTATCCGTTTTCATTTTGTGAACTGCAGATAAGCCCGATTGCTTTATCCGCCAGTGCTTCCAGCTTTTTATCAGCTGTATTTTGAAGCGAATACGAAACCGCTTCAATCCACTTATATAAATCCGAATCCTGAAAAATCCAGCCGTAAAATGCATTTTCGTTTTTACTGTTCGGTCTGTAATGCCATTCATTTGTAGGAAAAACGGGTGTTTTGATTCCTTTTTTTCTTTTTTCAATACATTCTGCCGCAAGGCGCAGATTTCTTAAGGAATAGCTTGGTTCGGCATTTTCTATTTCATCATTAAGGGCTTTCCATTGATAAGGGATTACCTCTGTTCTTATCAATTCTGCCTTTTCCTTCCAGAATGCATCTGTTATTTTGATATTTTTGCTTAAAACAGGCTTAGAATCATGCATAACATAACCTCCGTTTACACTAAGGATTATATTACAAAAAATTTGCAAAGTAAATAAAAACCTCAATAGGGACACCCTTCGTAAAAAAGTATTTTTTATGCAGGGTGTCCCTATTGCTCCTATGCCGCCAAATCGTAATGATTTACTTTTATTCCTTTTACAGCCCTGTTTCTTTTATTTACTCTCTCATTGTGTCTTTGTTGCCATTCCTGCTCCTTTTTTCTGCTGCTTTCCTTATGCTCCCGGATGAGAAAAAAGGCTGAAAAAATTGCAAAATAAATTAATATTTCGGCAATGAAAATGATTCTCATCTGAATGCCTGTTAAATTGCTGAAAAGACGGAACGGAAGCACCATTGCTCCATATCCGACTAAGATAGCTGCTGCTGAAATGATTGTGTTGCTTAAAAATTTTTTCATTTTGAATTCCTCCTGAATCACTTTTTGTTGATTACAATACCATTTTATCAAAAGGAATTCCAATTGCAATACCTCCAAAGGGGATAGTCCAAAATAATGGACTATCAGAACGAATTTTCTTTAAATTATTGCCTTTTTCAGTGCTTTAACCGCTGAATGAAGCATGTTTTGCGGAACGGCACTCGGATTTAATATCATTTTCAGCATTCCGTTTTCACAGCCCTCAATTAATACGGATATTCCGTTTTTCTCAAAAATATCCGTTGATTTACGGAAGGGAACACACATAATGATTTTAAGTGCGTTTTCGCTTATTTCAATTTCAGCGTTTGAAAATTCTTCCGAAAGCTGTGCGCAAAAAGCCTTTGTTTTTGATGTATAAAATCTTCTTGTTTTTCGGATCTGTGCTTTCAGGTGTCCGTCTCTTATGTATTGCGAAAGGGCAATCTGCTCTGTTTTTCCGGCCGTTTGGTTGTATTTATAAATTTCTCTTTCGTATTTTTCGGCAAGCTCCTCGGTAAGCACCATAAAGCTGATTCTGATAGACGGTAAAAGCAGATTTGAAAATGAACCTATGTAAACAATATTGCTTCCTCCTGCAAGTGCATGCAGGGATGGGGCAGGGCTGCTGTTGTATTGAAAATCGCTTTCATAATCATCCTCAATAATCAGGCTTCCGTTTCTGGAGGAATACTCCACAAGCTCCATTCTTCGCCTGTTCGGCATAATGTCGCCCCGTTCATTCATATGTGAGGGCGAAACATAAATAATTTCTGCGTCCTTGAATCGGTATTTCACATCAAAGCCGTAATCTCCGAAAAGACTTGCCCCCTGAACAAAGCTTTTGTCCGGAAAGGAAACCGTGTTCCTTTCATCAATAAGGGAGCATAGGATTCCAAGCAGGCTTTGGTGGCCTGCTCCGATAACGATTCTGTTGGGTGAGGATATAACATTCCTTTTATCTCTTATATAATCGGAAAGAACATCTCTCAGCTCATATTCGCCCTGTGCTTCGCCGTAGCTTAAAAGCTTTTCATCCTGCCTTAATGCATTTTTCATATATCTTCGCCATAAGCTCAGTTCAAAGCTGTTTTTATCCGCACTGCCGCTTTTCAAATCATATAGGATATTGCTTTTGCCGGTGTGCTTTTTTTCGTCCGATTCCTTTGCTTTTCTGTATGCAATGTAATATCCGCTTTGCGGTTCGCTGATAATAAATCCGTCTGCCGCAAGGGAAAAATAAGCATTTTGAACAGTTGTTCGGCTTACTCCGTAAATCACTGCCGCCTTTCTTATGGAAGGCAGCTTTGCTCCGGGCAGAAGCTGCCCGGACACAATTTCTTTTCTTATTTTATTATATAATTCATCATATTTGCTCATAAACTGTACCTTAAAAAATAGTTGAAATTGCGTATATAATTAGTGCCGATATTATTATATAATAATCCTGTCAATTAATCAACAAGGAAATGAATCCTATGAAAAAATGCGCATTAATTAATGATTTATCGGGTTTTGGAAAATGCTCTCTCGGAGTTGGTATTCCGATTATTTCCGTATTGGGAATAGAGGCACATCCGATGCCTACTGCTGTTCTTTCCGCACAAACGGGCTACAGCAGCTATAAAAAGGTTGATTTAACTGAATATATGCCATTGTTTTTTGATGAATGGAATAAACTCGGCTTTCAATTTGACGGAATTTTAACAGGATATTTTTCGGCGGAAAAGCAGGTGGATGCCGCAATTGCGTTTGCAAAGCATTCGGATGCTGTTCTGCTTGCCGATCCTGTTATGGGGGATGACGGTCAAAGGTATGACGGTTTTACGGATTCTCTTTGCAGCAAAATTAAGGCTTTGGCTTTCTCTGCCGATATCATAACCCCGAATGTTACCGAGCTACATCTGTTAACGGGGGAAAGGGATATTCATAAGGGTGCCGAAATTCTGCTTTCGGGCGGTGTGAAATCCGTTGTTGTAACGGGAATAAAGAAAGATCATAAAATCGGAAACGCTGTTTTTGAAAAGGACAGCTGCAGAGAATTCTATTCCGATTATTATGAAGGCGGCAGCTATTCCGGTACAGGCGATATGCTTGCTTCCATTGTAATGGGCAAGGTGCTTTCGGGCAGTGATGTTTTCAGCGCCGTAAAAACAGCAACAGAGTTTATTTCTTTTGTAATTAAGAATTCGGATGTCCGAAACAGAAATGATGGTGTTGATTTTGAAAAATATTTATGCAAATTAGGTTGTGATAATAATGAAAAAAAATAAAGTAGTTCTGTTAACAACAACTGCATTGTTTACTGCGCTTGTAACAGTTGGAACGGCAGTTATTCAGATTCCTGTTGGAAACGGATATGCCCATTTCGGTGATTCCATGATTTATCTGGCTTCGTGCATTCTGCCAGGGCCCTGTGCAATTTTCACCGCATCGGTCGGTGCGGCTATTGCTGATCTTGCAACGGGCTTTGCAATTTATGCACCTGCAACAGCTATTATTAAAGCGCTCAATGCTCTTCCGTTTGTACTGATGCGCATTTACTTGAAAAAGATAAAGAAAGATGATAAAATACTTAATTGGCAGATATGCCTTATGCTTATTCCTACAACGCTTGTAACAATATTCGGCTATCTCATAGCCGAGTACATTATGTTTGGTCAGGAGTTTGCTTTGGTTTCTGCATTTACGGGCGGCTGGCTTCAGCCCGGCGGCAGTCTTGTGGTTTTTTTGATTTTGGCCGCTGCGCTCGATAGAATTCATTTTAAAAAGAAAGTATTAACTCAATTATCTAACTAGGAGATGTTTACTATGAAAACAGATATTGTTTACAGACTCGGAGATGGCGTTTATCTTAATATTACAAACAAATGTCCTTGCCGTTGTGCTTTCTGTATCCGTTCTCAGGGGGATGCAGTGGGCGATGCTGAAAAGCTCTGGTTTGATAAAGAGCCTGTTTTTGATGATATCAAAAAGGCAATTGATGCGTTTGATTTCAGCGGTGTGGAAGAGGTTGTTTTCTGCGGCTACGGTGAGCCGACGAATGCCTATGATAACCTGATTACAACTGCAAAGTATATGAAAGAAAAGTATCCTGATATAAAGCTTCGTTTAAATACAAACGGTCTTTCCGATTTAATAAATGAAAAGCCGACTGCAAAGGAGCTCTGCTCTGTGCTGGACAGTATTTCCGTTTCGCTTAATGATACAACATCCGAAAAATATGATAAGATTACAAGAAACATTTATCCGGGAATTGCATTTGATGCTATGCTTGATTTTACAAGAGAATGCGTTGAATACTGCGATGATGTCCGCATGACGGTTGTTGATGTTATTCCTAAGGAAGACATTGAAGCCTCAAGAAAAATCTGTGAAAGCTGCGGTGCAAAATTCCGTGTGCGTTCTTTCGCAAAAGGTCAGTAAAAAGCTGTGCCCTTATCAGAAGCCGATTTTAATTCTCAATAAAAAAACCTGTTCAAATTTGAACAGGTTTTTTGTTTATATTAGGAAATATGTATTTCGGTTGATGCACCTTTTGGCTTTTCTTCTTCCTTTTCGGAAGCCGCAGCTTCATTTGAAGCGATGGTGATGAAGTTTGAAACGTTCATAGATGTTTCATTGAAGGTGTATTCCGCTTCGGCAATAAGAAGCTTCATTTGATTGGTGCATTCTCTTAATTCGGAAATCTTCTTATCAAATTCACCGCCGGAGTGAATGATGTTGCGTGAAATTTCATCGGATTTCTTCATGATTTCATTATGCCTGATCTGATATTTGCCAAGCTTTGAATTCAGCATTTCAATCTGCTTGTCCTTTTCATCAATAACAATTCTGCTTCTTGTTATATCTGCCTTAAGATTATTGAATGTATTAAGAATTCCCGTGTAATCGGAATCAAGCTTTTCTTTTTCACTTCTGATGGAATGGATAACGATTTCCTTTTCGCTGATAACGGACTGTGCATGTTCAAGCTCACTGAGAGCCTCATCAACTCTGCTTTTCTGTTCTTTAACAGCCTCTTTCAGCTCTGCGTTTTCAGCACGCATTGTGCCAATACTTTCCTCTGTTTTGCTGAATTTGGTTTCAAGATCACGGTTGCATTCCTGAAGCATTTTTATTTCCATATGAAGCATTGCATTCTGTTTCTGCTCCTGCAAAAGCTTTGCTTCCAGCTCTGCAATTTTATTGTTGCTTTCGGTATTGATTTTTTCTAATGCTTCCTCCACTGCCTTTTTTGAATATCCAAAAAGGGAAGATTTGATTTTTGTTTCCTCTGCCATTTTTATCTCCTGTTGTTTTATTTTTTTAATTTAACAATTTCTTTAAATGTTTTTGATGTTGCCTTAACTAAATCGTCTGTTGATTTAATCAGTGTTTTATCGTAGCATTGGCTTATTGCCTGTGTAAGTCCGAGTATAATCATAAATAATATGATTTGCTTTGGTGAATTGAAAACATAATCGCTGAGTCCGAAAAGCAGAAACAGCATAAGGCTTGTGAATACGCAGAAAACCAAATCAAATTTTTTGCCGTTGTTCGCATTTATTTCAATCAGCTTTCCGAAGGTGCAAAGTATAATTGCGAACAAAAGCAGTAAGCCGATTATACCAAGCTCGGCCCATATTTCAAAAACAAAATTATGAGCGTGGGGTTTGTTTAAATCATAGGTTTCAAGAAGAAATTCTCCCGTGCTTTCGCATCCGAAGCCAAGCCCCCTGATAAAAACATGGATATGGTTGGAAATGTAATCCCATACGCTTTGCCATATTTCAAGATGCGCATCTGTTGATCTTTTTGCTGTTATAAAGTTTTCCGTGTTGGTATAATTTGCTATGTAGTTGCTTACGATGTTGTTGGTTTTGGCTGTCGGAGCACTTGAAACAACGGATTGGCTTGAAAAAATTAATCCGTATCTTGTTAATATAGACGGCACAATGATTGCAACTGTCGGAATAAAAATTGTTAAAAGCTCTTTTGCGTGCCTTTTTACAAGCACAACAAACATAAACACCCAGCCAAGCAATGCAATAACGCAGCCTGCTCTTGTTAGTGTAGAGCTGATTCCGGCGCTGATAAGCAGGTTTGCTATAAAATAAAACAGCTTTTCCTTCTTGTTTTTTGCATTTAAAAACAAATAAATCGAAATCGGATAAGCAACCAGCATATATGTGCAAAGCAGATTGGGGTTTGAATAAAAGCCGCTTGCTCTGTCATCAAATGTATTTGTATTTATGCTGAACGGAAGCCAGGAATAAACAGCATAGTCCAGATTTTTATAAAACGGTGTTGTAAAAACAAACCTTTCGCTTATATATCCTAAATTATAAAGCATATAAGTGAAAATCTGCAGCGTTCCGACAATTCCGTTTGCAGCGGCACTCAGGGTTATTGTTTTAAATACTTTGTCTATTCTTTCTCTTGTCTTAACAAGATTATAAATCATAACCTGAATCAGAAACATACCCCACCATAAGCCTGCCGAGCCAAGCGTATCCAGTTTGCTGTCAGACCAAAGTGCGCTTAAAAGGGCAAGGCTCATAAAAGCTATTTCAAGCTTTCCAAGTGTTCCAACCTTTGCCTTTCTGCCTTCACGGGTCCATTGTTTTTTGAATACGATAAAGCCGGTAAACAGTATAAACGGGCTGATATATTCGGGAAGTATGGGGAATAAAAATATAGTGGCTATAAGCCAGTACCAGCCGGGATTGCTTTTATATTTAATCCGAAAGGCGTGGATTTTTTCTTTCATATATATCCCTCTCATTTTTTACTTGTCATTTCATAATACTACAAAATCGTTTTCTTTTCAATACCAAAAAGTTATTTGTCTATATTAATATTAAGTTAATAAACAGTTTACATTAAATATGGTTGAAAAGTGTGTATAATTATTGTATAATTCTATGGTAAATCTATTTTTGATGAACGGAGTTTTGTTATGAACGAAAACGAAAAAGAAAAAGAAATCAGCGAAGAAGCCGTTTCTTCCGAAAATACAGAGGAAAATAAGGAAACTGAAGTTAAGTTTGAAGAAAACGATAATTGGCAGTTTGAGGCAGAAGCCCCTACTCTGGACGACAGTATAATCCTTGGAGATGGCTTTGCACTTGAAGCCAAGCCGGATGATCAGCCGGCAGTTAAAAAGAAAAAAGAAAAGTCGCAGGACATTGTTATTAATAAAAGAAATCTTAAAATTGTTCTGCTTTCCATTGTGTCTGCTGTTCTTGCAGCTGCAATTATAGCCTTTGGAATAGATTTTTTTGCGCTTCCCAACAATAAAGAAAAGATGAATCCCGGCAATGTTGCTTTAACAGTGGGCGATATGAAGGTTTCCGTCGGTATGTATAATCTTTATTACAATCTTGTTGTCAATAATTATAAGCAGTATGCCGAGCAGGGAAATTATAATATTGATTTCACAAAGGATTTCTCCGAACAGACAACGGTTGATGAAAACGATAAGGAAATTACCTGGGAGGAAGTTTTCAAAACAGATACAATCAAGCAGCTGCAGTATGTTGCAGCCTATTATGAGCCGGCAGTTGAAGAGGGCGTTACGGTTACCGATGTGCAGAAAGAGAATATTAAAAGCTCGGTTGAAAACCTGAAAACCTCTGCCTCTGAAGAGGGCGTCAGCCTTAAAAAATATCTTGAGGAAAACTATGGCAAATACTGCGGAATAGAAACAATTGAGAAATTTTATGAGCAAAGAAATATCTGCGAAAATTACTATAATAAAATGCAGCTTAAGCTCTCTGTTTCGGAAGACGAGGCATTGAAGTATTACGAGGAAAACAAAGATGATTATTTAACCTTTGCTTATATTGAAAATCAGTTTTCGCTTGATGCTTCCGGCGATGATGCAGTAAATCTTGAGAGTGTTAAGAAGCAGGTTGAGGCATATTGTGATCAGATTAAAACGATAGACGATCTTAAAGAAATTATTCCGGAGGCTTGTTCCGGCCTTATTAAAATGGCAGTAGAGCAGGGTTATTTCTCTGATGAAAAAACAGCAATTGCAACACTGAAGAATTCAGTTACCGTAACTTATAAGGCAGACACTGTGGCAGGAAATTTCGGCGAGGATATTCTTAAATGGTTCAGATCTCCGGACAGAAAGGAAGGAGATACAACCTACTTTATAAATGAGGATTATGGCTATGCCTGTATTTTCCTTTATACTTCAGAGGCCAAGCCGGATGAAACAGAGCTTTATTCCGTAAGGCATATTCTTATTTCCCCGACAGATGATCCTTCAAAAGCCTCCGAAGCAACGGATGCCGAATGGTCTGCAGCTCTTTTAAAAGCAGAGCAGGTTTATGATGAATACAGCAAAAGTGATAAAACGGAATTTGCATTTGCAGAGCTTGCAGAAAAATACAGCGCAGATACAAATACGCTTTCTGCCGGTAATGCAGGTTTGTACGGCGGTGAAATCAAAAAAACAAAGCTCGGAGAAATGGTTCCCGAGTTTGAAGGCTGGGCAACCGATAAGTCAAGAAAATACGGCGATGTTGAAATTGTTAAAAGCAAGTTCGGATATCATATTATGTATTTTATTTACGACGGTCCCACTTATGTGTTCAATTTAATGGATGATGCATTGAATAAAAAGGGCTCGGATATGATTAGCTCGGTTGAATATAAAGAACATCTTGCTTTCCGAAAAACTACCGTTGCAGAGCCGTCAACTGTTGCTTCTGTATCCGATGAAAGCACTGAAAATGCGGAGTAATAATGAAATTGTGAATTTGTTCTTGTAAAATCATTCGTTTTAGTGTAAAATGTTTTAGTAGCAAATTTTTTTACAAAAATTGAGGAAGATAATGTTATGGCAAAAAAAGAATTAAATGATGATTTATTTGCCGGCGCTTCTATTTCAGACAGCGGCAAAAAATCCAAAAAAGAAAAGAATCCCAAAAAGGGCAAAAAATCAAAGAAAGGCATTTCCGCTAACACTGCAAAGGTTATCAAATCTGTTGTTGCAGCCGTTATTGTTGTTGCTCTTCTTGTAACCTATGTTGCAACAGGCCTTGTAAGAAAAGGCTTTGTTCATTCAACGCTTCAGTGGACAACGTATTTAACAGCCGTTACCATCAAAAATGATGACGGTGATAAAATCAGCGTTCCTGTATCAACTTATAATTATTACTATGCATTAACTTATAATAACTTGAAGCAGCGTCAGGAAGCAGCCAATGATCCTGATAGTGAAAACAGTGCTTTGTTAGAGCTTCTCGGTTTACTTGATGAGCCGATTGATGCTGATTTCTCCAAGCCGCTTTCCAAGCAGACAACAACAAATGACGATGGTGATACAATTACATGGCAAAAATATGTTTATGATGAAGTTATTGATTCTATTGAAGAAACTTACACATATTACCTTGCCGCTGTAAAAGCAAATGACGGTCAGGAGCCGGAGATTACAACCACTCAGCAATCAGAACTCGAAAGCACACTCAGCGAATACAGAGAAGCAGCAGAAAAGTATGGCTATAAGCTGTCTGCTTATCTTGTTGCAGTAATGGGTAAGGGTGTCACAGAACAGGTATTCCGCCGTGAAGCTGTTCGTTCCTATATTGCAGACAACTATAAATCCGAAATCAGTTCCGAAAAGATTACTATTGAGCATACTGATGAGGATTATGATAAGTACAGAAAAGAAAATGCCGATAAATTAAAGACAGTTAATGTAAGAATTTTTGAAGCTCAGAATGAAAAGGATGCCAAAGCATTTGCAGGTGAATTAAACAGCGATGCTTCAAACTTTACAGAGCTTGCAGTAAAGTATGCTGCAGACGGTGATTTCAATAAGGAATATTATTCTGATGATTCCGCTTCAACACAGCTTTACGGAACAAGAGACTTTTTCACAAAGAGCGCTTATTCCATTGCAAACCCCGATGATGCAAGCAAGGATGATGAGGATAAAACGTATGCCGGTCTTGATTGGCTCTTTAGCTCTGATAGAAAAACAGGCGAGATAAAGCAGTTTTCAAATACGGTTGTTTACATTCTTTCTCCTGCAGCTGAGCCGAAAAACAATGCAGTAAATATTCGTCATATTCTTGTTTCTCCGAAGGATGATCCGTCATCTGCCTCAAAGGCTTCTGCCGCAGAATGGGCTGCTGCCAAGAAACAGGCAGAGGAAATTCTCGATAAGTTCAATGATAGCAAGAAAACTGCCGATGATTTTGCAGCACTTGCCAAGGAATATACCGTAGATCCCGGCTCAAAGGAAACCGGCGGCCTTTATTCGGATGTTGCACCCGGTAAGATGGTTACAACCTTTAACAACTGGTGCTTTGCAGATGGCAGAAAAGCCGGAGATACAGGCATTGTTCAGTCCGAATCAGGTTACCACGTTATGTATTTGGATTCAGAATCAAAAACTCCGATTTGGAAGTCTTTTGCAATATCACAGCTTGATGAAAGTGAAACTGTTTTAAAAACAGAACAGCTTGAAGAAGAATATAATGCAAAGGTGAATTGGTTCGGTTCTCGCTATTTTGAAATTGATACGGATATAGACAGATAATGATTTCAGAGAGGCTGCATTCTTTGCGGCCTCTTTTGAGTGTTATTGTTTAAGAGGAATTAAATGAACGATTATAACGCTACTGATGTAGAATTATTAAAAGAAAAAATTTCAAGGCTTATGGCGGCTCTTGAGGATGTTAATTTTGAATGCCAAAGGCTTGAAATTATCAATTCTAATCTTGATTTTCAGCTTAAGGAAGCAACAAGAGAGCTTAATCAGAATATAGCTGTTCTGCAGGCTCTTGAAGAAGAAAATGAAGAATTAAAAAAGAAATTGCAGGAATATCAAAATGGAATATAATCTGAATGTAAATCAGCTTCGTGAATATACAAAAAGGCTTAGGGCAGGGGATAGAGTTGTTCTTTCCGGAAGAGTTTATACCTCCCGTGATGCGGCTCATAAAAGAATTACAGAGGCAATTGAAAACGGAAAAGCGCTCCCTTATGATTTAAAGGATGCAGTTATATATTATGCAGGTCCTACTCCTGCACCGGAGGGACTTGCCGTCGGCTCCTGCGGTCCTACAACCTCAAGCCGTATGGATGTTTTTGCTCCTCTGCTGCTTGATAAGGGCGTAGTAGCAATGGTGGGCAAGGGTGAAAGGAATAAAGCCGTATGCGATGCTATTGTACGAAATAATGCCGTTTACCTTTGTGCTATCGGCGGCGCAGGTGCACTTGCCTCAAAATGTATTAAAAGCTGTAAGGTCATAGCCTATGATGATCTTGGCTGTGAATCTGTTAAAGAACTGATGTTTGAGAATTTTCCGCTGACAGTAGCTGTGGATTGTTCGGGCGGAAATATTTTTGAAAGATAAAAAGTGATATGCATCCCAATAGTCAGATAACTTTAGAGGTGCATATCGTTTTTTAGTTTTTATCCACTTTGTTTTTTATATCATTCAAAACCTTTTTTTCGATTCTTGAAACATAGCTTCTGCTTATGTTAAGCCGCTGTGCAACTTCGCGTTGTGTCAGCGGTTTTTTGTTGTCAAGCCCGTATCTTAAAATGATGATTTCTTTTTCCCGCTCATCCTCCATGTTTTCAATGATTTTAGAAACCTTTTCCCACTTGATTTTTGTTTCCAAATCTTCAGCCAAATCCCTGCTGTCGCTTATTGTTTCCTGAATTGTAAGTGGGTTGCCGTCTTTATCCATTTCCAGGGAATCACCAAGATAAACATCGGTCGCATTCTTTCTTATATTGCGAAAATGCATTAGTATTTCATTCGCTATCCGCTCGTAGTGGCTCTTTAGCATTTGCTGAAACTTCTTCTTGATTGATTTCAAATTCTTCATCCGTGTTCATATAAACCTGAACATCTTCGCCGTCAAATTCAATACGCTTTATGAATGTTCTTAATGCAACTCGCTTTTGTTCAATACTCATTTCATCAAATGTGCTTGAAAAGTTTTCAAGTGTTGACTTCAGAATTTCAAGATTAAGGTCTGATAAATTCTGATTGTCTATTGCAATTCGATTTTCATTTATCTGTATTTCAATCGTTTCATTCTCTGCGGATAAACGATTGATTTTTTCTTTTATCAGACTGTCGGCAGAAGTGCTGTCAGCACTTGTTATACTTTCAATCAGTCTTTCAATGTCTTGGTTGTTCTTATTTAAGACTTTTTCAAGGTTGGCAATGTTGTTTCTGTATTCTTTTACGGAATCGGTCAGTTTTCTTTCCATTGATTTTAATTGCGTACTGAATTCTGATTTATCAATGGTAAGATTTTTGATTTCATCACAAATGGCTTTATCAAGTTTATTGCCGTTTACTCGTTTGCAATCACAAATAACACTTTTGCTTTTTTCTTTCGTTTCGCAAAGATAGTCATAAATCAATTCACCATCTGCATTCTTTCTTTGTGTGAGTTTTGGTCGCATAAAAGCACCGCACTTTGCACAATGTAAAATTCCTGAAAGTAAGGCAACATTGCTTCTTGGTTTTCTGTATGCCTTTGAATTGTTTTGACTTAGCAATGTCTGAACGGTTATCCAGTCTTTGCTGTTTACTAATGGCTTGTGTTTTCCAACTGCTACAATCCATTCATTAAAGTCTTTGATTTTGTTTGCTTTGCCTACGGTCTGTGCGGTTTTGTTGTATGCCATAATTCCGTACTTACCGTCAAATTTGCTTTCTTCTGCATAAACTGAAATACCCTTGTCGTTGCAGTATTCAAGCATGGTTTTATCGGCAGTTACATAAACAGGGTTAGTCAGCAGGGATCTAACTGAAAATCTTGTATAATCTTTTCCGTTTTTCGTTTTGATTTTGTTCTGCATTAAATAAGTTTCAACTTGGGTAAGTGATTTAGTTTCAAGGAATTTGGAATATATGAGTTTAACTGTTTTTGCTTCATCAGGGATTATATCAAGTTTAAATGCCTGTCTTTCCTTGCCGTCAAAGGTTATACTGCCAGTTATCTGTGTGCTTTTGTAGCCTGTGGGCGTAGTACCGCCAAGCCACCTGCCTGATTTAGCAAGCTCACGCATATTGTCCCTTATACGCTCGGCAATGGTTTCTCTTTCAAGTTGAGCAAATACCATTGTAATCTGAAGCATAGCTCTGCCCATACTTGTTGATGTGTCAAAGTTATCATTCTTTGATACAAATTCAACATTGTAATCTTGAAACTCATCATACATTGCAACAAAGTCGGAAAGGTTACGGCTGATTCTGTCCATTTTGTAACAGGCAACAATTTTGATTTCATTATTTCGGATAGCCTTGAGCATTTTCTGAAATTCAGGTCTGTTCGTGTTTTTACCTGAATAACCCTCATCTTCAAAAATCAGTATTTCATCTTCGCTCACACCTTCAAATTTGTTATTTATGAATTGCTTGCATAATTCAATCTGATTTTCAATGCTTTCGCCCTTACCTGTGAATTTTGATTTTCTTGAATAAATCGCATATTTTCTCGGGTCTTTTTTGATTGCTAATTCCTTATCTTCCATTTAATACTCCTTGTTGAAAATATTTCAATGCTAACATTGCGGACTTTCTACAAACTTATTATAAATCAAATTTGTTGAAAAAGCAAAAAGAATTTAATAAAAGCATAAAAAATTCCGCCAATGACCTAAATTCATTGACGGTTTTTGTTTAATTAATCTTTATTTTTCATACATTCAATAAGTTCATTTAAAACAGTTACCTGCTTAGGACTAAGCCCAGAAACTTGAAGTGTTGATGTTTCATCTAATCCTAAAAGATAGTCAGAAGAAACATTAAATAGTTTTGAAAGCTCTACTATATAGTTAGTTGATGGGACAGAAAGTCCCATTTCCCAAGCGTTGATACTTGAACGAGTAAGTCCTAATTTTCGTGCTAAATCGGCTTGCGTCAAATCTTGTTTTTCTCTTAATAGCTTTATTTTTGAAGAAAGTGAAAATAAATTTTGTGGCATAATAACACCCCTATTGATTAATATATACTAATCAAATTGATTTTACATTATCAAAATGATAATTGTAATTGACAACGATTAGAGCTTTATGCTATTATTTGATTGTATTCGACTAATTGATTTAATAATGGAGGATTTTTATGAGAGAATATTTAATTACTTTTACTGTAAATAGTAAAAGATATCAGCAAACAATTAATGCTTCAAGTCCAACTGATGCCAAAAGAGCAATTTTATCTCAGTATAGCGGACAACAAGTTGTAATTGTAAATTGTAAAGATTTGAAAATGGGATATTATTGTTGAAAAAGGGGATATTATGGACAAAAAGAAATTAGTAAAAATAATAGTATTAATTGTAATAGTTTTAATTGGATATAAAACTATTTTTGGTGGTAAATACGATACTGTGGAAGCTGATATGGCTAAGTACCAAGCTCAATCTGATATGGCATCTGGATTTTCAAAAGACGAAGTAGATTTTGAAATTGTTGATGCGAAGAACAATGAAAAATTTATTTTAAAATGTAAGGCAAAATCTGAAAAAGCTAAAGAAATGTATAATGAAGTTTATGGAACTGATATAGTATATTATGCTTATTCAGAGGGATATGGAAGTACTTATCACTATGCACTTGCAGATAATAAAAGCGAAGCAAAAGACAAAATTGATTGGTAAGCATTGTACCAAGGCAAAATAATTAAAGAATAAGTTGGGAGTTTCAAATAATGAAATATTGTAATAAGTGTAATACTCCTGCTTTTGATGAACAAAACTATTGTCAAAAGTGTGGAAATAATGAATTTGTTAAATCTGCCAATAAAGTTTCAAATATTGCAGAGAATGGCATAAAAGAAGAAAAAGCTAAAAATATTCTTGCAAACATAAAAGAATTTTTAACTATTAG
>DESD01000062.1:29823-32187 GCA_002361935.1 Ruminococcaceae bacterium UBA3323
ATTTTTAACTATTAGATTTGTTGTATTTATAAAAAATTATAAAAGATTTAAAGAATTACCAAAGCAAAGTAAAATAAAACATATTTGTTTTCCGATAGTGGTTTTATTAGTGTTAAGTATTATGTTTAATGGAAATGGAGGAAATAGCGTTTCTTCACAAACTGTAAATAACACAAATGAACATAATAACGGAACAATAGCTACATATCTTGATGATAAAAGAGCATATTTTAATATGAATTACAGAGAATTTGCTGATGAATTCAATACAAAAATTAATCAAAAAAATATGCCTTATTCAACAGTTGGTGATATTGCTTTATCAAATATTAAAGAAATGAATATTGGTACATATATTGGACAGAAAAATGCGTTTACAAGATTAAATGATGATATATCAATCTGCATTACTGTTGATTTGAGAACAACAAAGGATCGCTCTCTTCATGATTCAAATGTTGCAGGAGTTTATATAATATCCAATTATGAAAACTGTTCTGTTAAAGATATTGAAGATTTATTTAAAATAGTAATTGGTATAGTTAATCCAAATTATTCTGAAAATCAAATTGATGAATATGCAAAAATGCTTTTCCCTGCATCTTTTTCTGAAAACTTTGATAATGAAAATTATGACGAAAATTTATATATTTATGGACATAAGGTGGATAGAACAGATTATTCAGTGTTTGGTATAACTGCTTCCGAAAATGAGGAATCAAGTAAGTTACACGATCAATATGAATTTGTTGAGTGTAGTGAAGCTCAATTAAATAAAGCAATAGAAATTTTAAAACATGAAGAAAATAAGAATGCTTCAGGCGAACCATATAGTGTTTACAAAATGATTTATAAAGTGCTAGGTGGTAATGTACAAGTTACTGGCGATATTGATTATTTTGGAGATATCAATTTATACTTTAAAGGATACTATAAAGGTGCTGTTGAAGCTAAAGTAACTTATAAGGTTAGTTTGGAATATGGCGATTGTAATTTTTCTAGTAGTAGCTTAGATTGGGATTATGTTACCTCAACATATAATATGGATTAAGGAGTATTTATTTATGAAGTATTGCGGAAATTGTGGCAAAGAATTAAACGATGAAGATAAGTTCTGTTCTTATTGTGCAACAGAATTTATTGTGTGTAATCCTGAAGCAGAATTAAATATAAGTCGAAAGGAAAACAAGAAGAAACCAATTAAAAAGATAGTGTTATTTGTTATAATTGCTTTAGTTGCAGTTATGGGTATTTATCTTGCATTTAATTGGAGCGATTTCGTATCTGGTTATAGATCAGTAGCAGAGAGTGATACTCAGGTATCAGAAAATATTTCTGATAATGAATCAGATGATAGTAACTTACCTTCGCAAGAAACTGTTGAAGAGGATATAACAGAGAAACCTACTGAAGAACAAAAACAGACTATTGATGTTTTCGATTTGTTTGAGAGCCTTGAAAAAGCCGAAAGTTTGCTTGGAAGCGAAACTCAGCCAAGTAAAGATGTTCAGGCTTATACTAATCACTTTTTTGGAAATGTTAAAATTCAATGTGTTTATAATTCAAGTGAAGTTTATAGTATTACTGTTGATTACAATGATGAAAATTCTTTAAATGATTTGAAAGTTAATGGATTAGATGAAAATTCTGTTCGTTCAGATTGGGATAAAGCATTTGGAGATTTGTTTTATAATGATTATGATAGCGATGGAAATATGCTATATGGTTATGAGCTGGAGAAAAATGGTCATTTGTATTATATTGAATTTACTGTATCAACAGAAAAAACAGAAAAAATAGGTGTTTATCTTGAAGAATAAAAGTTTTAACAAAATGATTTTTAAGTAAATAGAGAGTGTTAGAGCCGTTTTAATTTCAAAGGGCAAACCGTTCCGCCGAAATCTAATAAACGGCATATAGGGGTTTATAGACGGTATTAAAAGTTAATAGAGATTAAAAGGCAAAAAGTAAAGCGTTTCTCAATCGAGAAGCGCTTTTTCTATATTTAGTAAAAATTAGAGTATATTTAAAAATTGTCAAAATTATAGGAAAAATTCATCTAACAGGAATATTTCACCAATTTATGTAGATAATAGTAATGAAGATAAATGAATTTTTAATTTTTGTATGTATGCTAAAAAATTAATATATTTAGTTCAAATGTAAATTTAATGAGAAAACCCTTATATTTTAATTCTTTAGGCAACATTAGAAAAAATCGAATGAATTAATGTGATAGTTCTTGAGTTCAAGACCTGCTACATAGCCAATCTAAAATAAAAATTTAATAAATTAGATTAATTCCGGCTATGTAGAAAGGATCATTAATATGATCAATAAATATAGAGTGGATACTCAAGAAAC
>DESD01000031.1:0-25279 GCA_002361935.1 Ruminococcaceae bacterium UBA3323
GTGTGCATACGCACACGGCTTAAATACTGTTTAATTATATTCTTTTGCTGATGTAGTTATCAACAACATCTGTTGCTGCATCAAGACCAATCTTACCTGTATTAACGGTTAATTCATAATACCTTGAATCGCCCCATTTTTCCTTGCAGTAATAGTTATGATAGCTTTTCCGGTTTTTATTGTTTTTGAGTATCATAATTTTTGCCTTTTCAGCGGAAACACCATATAAATCCACAACTCGTTCGATTTTATGCTGCATATCACTTGTTGCAAAAATGCTGATTAAACCGTCATAGCTGCTTAATAATGAATTTGCACATCTGTTAACAACAATGAAAGAATCGCCGTTTGCAGCCTTTTCCTTAAGAAATTCAAACTCCATCTGTGCAACGGTTTCCTCAGGGGAGCTGCTGAATCCGGATACGCTTCTTGAAAAAAGCCTGTTTTTCATGATTTCGTCAAATTTCTGAATTTTATCAACATCAATATTCTTTTCATCGGCAATGTACTTAAGAATTCTTGAATCGTAAACAGGAAGGCTGTACCTCTTTGCAAGATTATCTGCAATAATATGCGCACCTGCACCGTATTCACCGCCGACAGCTATTATCATTTGTTTATCCATAAACATACCCTTTCTTCATTATAAATATCTGAGAAAAATATATCCCATTGAAATCAAAAGCACTATAATCGTTGCAGGAATTGCCGTTTTGCAGTATTCCTTCCAGCTGACAGGATGACCTGCCTTCGAAACAACCGATGTGCCGACAACATTTGCCGAAGCACCGATCGGAGTTGCACTTCCGCCGATATCGGTACCGATTGAAAGCGTATATGCCAAAGACGGAAGATAATCGGCACCAACAGTTGCAGCAAGGCTTTTGATAACCGGAACCATTGTTGCAGCAAAGGGAATATTATCCACAACTGCACTGGCAACAGCAGATACCCAAAGAATGATTGCAAGCATAATTGTAAGATTGCCGCCGCAGATATTTTCAATAAATGCAGCAATTTTTTCAAGAACACCGGTTTGCTCCAGTCCGCCTACTACAATGAAAAGTCCAATAAAGAACAGGAGTGTTTTATAGTCTACCTTCTTAAGAACGGTTGGAATATCCTTTGGTGCCGAAACAAGAGTAATAAGCGCAATTGCAACACCGATAGTTGCAACTGTAAGTCCTGTCTGGGCATGTGTTACAAGAAGCACAACTGCAAGAGCAAAAATAATACAGCTTATAATAAAATCCTTTTTGCTTGAGATTGCTTCGGAAGGCTTAGGAAATGTTGAGGGATCCACAGGCTCCCCTGTTGTTTTGGAAAGCTGCTTTTTATATGCAAAATAAAAGAAAACAATCATTACAATTAAAGAAATACCTGCTACAACGCCTGTGTTTGTAACAAAATCTGCAAAGGAATATCCAAGTGCAGTTCCGATGATGATATTCGGAGGATCACCGCACATAGTTGCAGAACCGCCAAGGTTTGCACAGAAAATTTCCGCCAGAACCATCGGCACAGGATTGAATTTCAGAAGCTGCGAAAGTTCAACTGTTACAGCAGCAAGGAACAGAATAACCGTAATGCTGTCAATAAACATTGATAATACAGCAGACATAATCATAAAGGTTACAAGAATCGGCATAACCTTATATTTTACTGCCTTCGCAATTGTTAAGCAAAGCCATCTGAAGAAGCCTGCCTTTGCCATACCCTCAACCATTACCATCATTCCTGCAATAAATATAATGGTTGCCCAGTTGATTCCGCTTGTGCTTTCATTTGCCTCTCCGGCTGAATACCAGAATTCCGCCGTAAAAATGTTGTGAATGTTAAGCGTTTCCTTGATTGCATCAAGGCTATGCATGCAAATACCGAAAACGATTAACAGTGTTGCCGCCCCGCAGGATAAGGTTATAATATGTCTTGGTATCTTATCCAGAATGATCAGCGCAAACATAAGTACAAAAATTACTACCGCAATTATAGTTGCCGTCATTTTATTACCTCTTTTCTTTTTATCAACTAGATTTTTCGTAGAAAAACACAAAAATTCTGCGAAAAACATCTATTATTAAGCCTTACATATTCTTACAGAAAACAGTTCAAATGTCAAGCATAAATATTGACAAAATAACCATTCTGCAAACAGAAAACCTTGTATAAAAAACATACAAGGTTTTGCTGAAAAAAGCACTATCTGCTAAAATTTAATTTTTCAAATCTGTCTATAACAATTTTGGATACAATGCCCAGAAGAAGCCCTGTTAAAAGCCCTGCAACAAGCAGAACAGGCAGGTAATAGGCTATTTTGGATGTTTCCATAATAATGGCTGCAACAATAATCTGCCCTATATTATGGCAGATACCGCCAAGCATGCTGACCCCGATAACCGAAAGCTTTGTTTTTTTTGCAAAATACATAACTGCAAAGCTTAGGATGCCTCCGCAAAGGCTGTAAGCAAGACTGTATACATTACCAAAGGTCATGGATGCTAAAAGAATTCTGATAATGGCAATTGAAAACGCCTGTGCAGGCTTCATTATGTATAATGCAACAACAACAACAAGATTTGCAAGCCCCAGCTTTACGCCCGGAATTCCGATATTAAAAGGAATAAGGCTTTCAAAATAGCTGAAAACAAACGCAAGAGCAACCATTAATCCATAAAGGGCAATCGTTTGTGCTTTATTCTTTTTCATAAAAAACTTTCCTCTGAATTTGCAGCAGAAAAATATACAAGGCGGCCGTTATGCCGTATTCAAAACACAGCATTCCGGCCGAATTCCATTCACACAACTGCATCGATTTCATCTGCATCCTTTTCATTTACAACCGTTACAACAACCTTATGCGGCAAACAGATTATAGATTCACCGTTTCTGTGTATTTCAGAATGATTTGTACAGATACCGTCAGGGCAGTTTGCTTCGCTCATTTCGGCCTCACCGTTTTTAATAACAAGAACGTTACGGCCGCCGTCATCCGTTTTAATTTCTCGGACTGTATCCTCATCAAGCGAAAGCGTATCAACAATTATACCGTCTATCTCTACCTGAACATAAGCACCCGAATCACTGTTTACACCATACAGGAAGAAAACAAGCATTCCGGCAACTGCCGCAACAACAGCAATTATAATAAAATCAGCTTTTTTCATTATTGAGCAGCTTCTTCGGCAGGTGCATAATTCTCTGCTACGAAAGCCTGTGCATTATTTGCAGCTTCAAGAACAGCATTTGATGAAATTGTTGAACCTGCAAGAAGATCAACAGGAGAGCCTGTTTCATCAGATGTGGAGGCAACAACAGGGAAAAGCCTTGCTGCAAACTGATTTTTAAATGCATCCGTTGCAATTCTGTCACCGAGATATTCCGTTTCTTCATGATGAAGAACATCAATTGAGCAAAGAATCGTTCCGTCTGCAGATACAGTTGTGCTCATTTCAATCGGAACATCGGCATTATAACCCAAAGCCGTACCTTTCACAACATAAGCAACAACCTTGCCGCCTGCATCATATGCTTCCTGAACGGAAGTTATATTATAATCGGCTGCATTTGTTTTTGAAATATCAATTTCCTTTGTATCGGCAATTGAAAAACTGATTTCAACAGGATTTTTGTACTTTCCGTTCTGTACATTATCAAGTACAACGCAGCCAACAATAACTGCTGCCGATAAAACAATCATAACTGCCAATGAAATCAGCCATGTTAACGAATTCTTTTTAAAATGTGCCTGTTTGCTCATAATCTTTCTCCTTACTTTTTAACATATTTATCAAAACCTGAACTGCAAGTTTTATTATATTCCTTATCCACCCATACTGCTTCAACACCATCTGTTGCCTCAACAAGCTTTTTTCCGTCTTCGATGCTCATATTAAACAGGGTTGTTGAAAGCGCATCGCCGAGTGCCGAATCATTGCAGATTACAGAAACGCTTGCAACATATTCGCTTGGCATAAGCGTATCGGGATTTATAATATGGCAATATTTTTTTCCGTCTACCGTATAATAACGCTGATAATCACCGCTTGTTACAATCGTTAAATCCGTTATCTGAACAAGAGCTACCCTATCCATATAGTTTGAATCGGGACTTTCAATTTCAATGTTCCAAAGACTCTTGCCATCATCTTTATTGCCGAAGGTATATACATTACCGCCGATGCTGATTGCTCCGGATGGCCACAGATTTTCCGACGCCCAACTGCAAACCTTTTGAACAGCATAGCCCTTTGCAACTGCACCGACATCAAGACGAAGCAACGGATCCGAAAAATAAACCGTGCTTTTTTCCCTGTCAATCACAAGAGAATTGATATCAGTATGTTCTGCAGCCTCTTTAAGAGCCTTCATATTAGGCAGAGAAGCTTCATCCGGATTATTGATTCCATACTGACGGCAGTCATGCCATAGTGATAGAACCGCACCAAAGCAGATATTTGTTTTTCCGCCGCTAAGCTCATAAACATATTTTCCATATTCAAGCAGGTCAATTATTCTGCTGTCTACCGCAACCGGCTTATCCATTGCCGTTTTATTCAGTGTATTCAGATTAACAATGCCATCATATGAATTGTAAATATCATAAAGCTTATAGTATTCTTCAAGCTTCTGATGGAATTCTTCAAGATGCGTATCAAAATCATCCCGGCTGTTGTCATAGGCTATAACCGTTGATGCCGTATCAAACAAATCCAGAAAGCTGGAAGAAAAACGTTCTTTTTTTTCACCCATGCTGCAGGAACAGCAAAGGAACAAAATACTTAATGATAATAAAATACAGAGTAATTTCTTCATAACATATTGATTATAGCACAACAAAAATCAACTTTCAATAAGAACCTTACTTTCTCGTGAAAAATTAATATCCCGATGCTCAGAATGCATATAACAAAAAAGAGAGAGTCTTACGACTCTCTCAAAAAAGCTTTAATAAATTATGCCTGTGCAGCAGCAGCTACAGTTTCAGCAATAGAGCTGATTGAAATTGTGCAGCCGGCCTTAAGCTCAGCATCTCCTGCTTTGCCTTCTCCATCAACAGCAGCTTTGATATCAGCAGCAGTCTTGCCTTTTGCCCAATTTTCATAAGCAGCAGCCTGCTCAAACCATTCACCGCCGTTTGGAATAACACCCATCTGAGCAGATACGGCTTTCATGTTATAATCTTCTTTAAGATCCTTCTTTGAGGTGATTGTACCTGCTTCAACAGTAAACTTACCATCAGCCATTGCGCATTTGCCCTGAGCAGCATCAATGAGGCAGGATGTAATCTTGCCATCAGCATCTGTTGTTACAGCAGCAACATTTGAATCATACTGAAGATTTGTTTCATTGCTCTCATAATACTTTTCAGTCTTAATATTAAGAGCAAGCTTATCAGCAGATGTAGCACCGAGATCAGCAGCATTATCTACAGCCTTAGCTACAGTTTCAGCGATTGCAGCAATTGTGATTGTGCAGCCGGCCTTAAGCTCAGCATCGTCTGTTTTGCCTTCTGCATTTACAGCAGCTCTGACATCAGCAGCAGTTTTGCCCTTTGCCCAATTCATGAAAGCATCAGCCTGCTCAAACCATTCCTTGCCGATACCGCCGGGAATAGATGCGGATGTATCTTTCATTGCATAATCGCCCTGCTTCTCATACTTTGTTCTGAGGTCTACACCATAATCAGCAGAAGCTTTAGCAAGATCAGGCTTTGTCTGAGCTTCGTCAATTTTGATATCAACGATTTTGCCGTCAGCATCAACTGTTACAGCAGCAGCAACAACATCAATTGTAAGGGTAGTATCTTTTACATCCTCAATTGTACCGGTTACGGCTAAACCTGTTTTTACTGCAGCAGCTTTATTGCCACCGCTGCAAGCTGCGAAAGCAACAGCAAGTGCAGCTACAAGAACCACTGCAAGAACTTTTTTCCAGTTTTTCATTGTTTTTTCTCCTTTATGAAAAAATATTTTTTTGCATTTAGATAATATACCAAAATTCCACAATTGTCAATGATTTACAAATAAATAATTAAAATACCTTAATAATTTTCCTTGGACACTTTTCGACACAGGTTCCGCATTTGGAACATTTTGAATAATCAATCTTTGCAATGTTGTTTTCAAAAATGATTGCATCATTCGGGCAATTCTTGGCACAGATACTGCAGCCGATACATCCTGAGGTGCAGGCATTCATAACATCCTTGCCCTTTGAAGTTGAAGAACACTGAACTCTGTAATGTGTTCCTGCAGGAACAATCTCAATCAGATTATGAGGGCATACCTTTACACATTTTCCGCAGGCAATGCAAAGGCTTTCATCAACAACAGCCTTGCCGTCCACAACCTTGATAGCATCCGTATCGCAAACTGTTGCACAGGTGCCATAGCCAAGGCAGCCATGCTTACAGGAAAAGCGGCTTGAATCCGGCATTTCTGCGGCATACCCACAGGTCTGCACACCAAAATAATTATAATCTGTTTTCTTTGCATCACAGCTTCCGCTGCACTTAACGAATGCTACCTTGCGCTCAACATCGCCAACCTCTTCGCCCATTATGGCACCGATTTTCTTGGCAACAGCCGTTCCGCCGACAGGGCAGGCAGAAACGGGAGCCTTTCCCTCGGCAATAGCTTTTGCACAGCTATCGCAGCCTGCATAACCACAGCCTCCGCAGTTGCTTCCGGGGAGCTCTGCGCGAATAAGGATTTCCTTTTCGTTAACATCCACGCGGAATACTTTTTCAGCAATGCTCAATACGATACCGATAACAAGACTGATACCGCACAAAACCGCAATTGCAATTATAATCTGTTTAAAATCCATAAGAGCCTCCTATTAAGCAAATGCCGTAAAGCCGTAAAAGGCAATTGACATAAGACACGCAGTCATAAGAACTGCCGGTGTGCCTCTGAATGATTTAGGAAAATTATTCTTCTCTGTTTTCTCACGAACCCCTGCCATAATTACAATGGCAATACAGAAGCCTACAGCCGTTCCAAGACCTGTTACAACGCTTGTAACAAAATCATTTTCGGCCTGAACATTGGTAAGAGCCGTACCGAGAACGGCACAGTTTGTTGTAATCAAAGGAAGATATACGCCAAGACTTTTGTAAAGAGAAGGAACTGCTTTCTTAAGAAAGAGCTCAACAAGCTGAACGAGAAAAGCAATTACCATAATAAATACAATTGTATTCAGATAAGTTAAATTAAGCTTTTCAAGCACATAGGTGTACAGCAGGCTTGCAACTGCTGAGGAGAGTGTAATTACAAAAACAACTGCTCCGCCCATACCTGCAGCCGTTTTGGTGTTTTTTGAAACACCGATAAACGGGCATATGCCAAGGAACTGGCTTAATACAACATTGTTTATAAGTGCAGTTGTAAGAAGCACTAAAAATAAAGTTTTTACCATTATTCCTCAACCTCCCCTTTTACTGCTTTGCCTTCTGCTTCTGCAGAAGGGCATTCAGCACAGTTTCCGCTGCATGCACCGTTTCCTTTAACATGGCGGTTTGCACCTTTTGCTTTGAATTTATTCTGAAGTGCACAAAGAATGGAAAGCACAAAGAATGCACCCGGAGCCAACACAAAGATTGAAACCGGCTCGTATTTTTCCGGCATAATCTGAAGACCGAACAGCGTTCCGTTTCCAATCAGTTCTCTTACCATACCGATAATTGTAAGACCAACCGTAAAGCCAAGACCGATGCCCACACCATCAAATATGGAAAGAACAGGACCGTTCTTTGAAGCATACTGCTCTGCTCTGCCAAGAATTATACAGTTTACAACAATCAGCGGAATATAGATTCCAAGACTTTCGTAAAGAGAGGTTACATAGGCATGCATAAGCATTTCAATGATGGTTACGAACGAAGCAATAATAATAATATAAACAGGAACGCGCACACCGTTCGGAATAACCTTCCTTAAAAGTGAGATGAGAAGGTTTGACATAATAAGAACCGCCATGGTGGCAAGTCCCATTCCAAGACCGTTTTTTGCACTTGTTGTTACTGCAAGAGTGGGACACATGCCAAGCATAAGAACAAGCACGGGATTTTCTTTAATAATACCGTTATAAAGTCTTTCTAAAATTGCTTTCATTTAATCTCACTCTCCTTTCAATTGTGCATTATAGTAATCAATTGCACCGTTTACAGCGGTTACAGCTGCATTGGTTGTTATGGTAGCGGCAGCAATCGCATCAATTTCATTATTAGCTGCATTTGCACCGGACGGAACAAATTTAACCGTTTCAGCCTTTAATCCGGCAAACTGAAGTGCAAAAGGCTCTTCCTTACACTGTGCCCCGAGTCCGGGTGTCTCATTGCATAAAAGAACGGAATAGCCTTTGATGATTCCATCATTGCCGATACCAAGAGCAATCTGAAGATCACCATCATAGCCGTTATGTGCAGTTACAATAACGATATAGCCGTTTGCATCCTTCTTAACCTCATTAACAGTGTAGTCTTTGCCCTCACCGTTTACAACGGCAACATCCGTTAATGCGGCAAGGTCTGCGCCCGGAAGCGCCTGTTCCATAGGATCAACAGCAGGAGCTGCATCAAAGCCGCCGTTAAAGTTTTCCTGGAAGAATACAATTGCGCCGTTTACAGCCTCTGTTACGGCATTGGTTGTAATTGTAGCACCGCTGATAGCGTCAATTTCACTGTCCGAGGTAGCGCCTGCCTTATTGAAGGAAATCTTTCCTGCAGCGCTCTTGCCCTTGAACTGAGATGTAAATTCCGGATTTGTACAATTGGCACCGAAACCGGGAGTTTCATTATTTGAAATAACATCAAAGCCTGCAATTGTGCCATCCTTTGTAATACCAACAGCAATCTGCAAATCTGCACCGTAGCCGTTCTGCGTGGTAGCCGAAATGGCATAGCCTATCATATTTCCGCTTGCATCCTGCGCAGCAAGAACATTATTGATGGTGCATTTCTGAATGCCTGCTTCTTCAAGAAGCGCAGTTGATTTTTCAATCATTTCATCCTTGCCGTCTACCTGAGCAAAATCCTTTGCTTCGGTATAAGCTGCAGATAACGAAGCTGCCTCGGCAGCAATCTGAGCCTCTTCAATAGGGCCCATTGTAACCTGATTTACAATTGCAAGCAGGGCAACAGCAACTAAGGTTACTATAAAAATAACGAGTGTATTTTTAACAATACTTGATTTCTTTTCAGCCATTACTTGTTTTCTCCTTTCGCTTTAACATAGCCGAAAGGCTTTGGAACTGTAATTTTTTCAATAATCGGAACAAGAAGATTGCTGATTATGATTGCATAGGATACACCCTCTGCCGATGAACCGACACATCTGAACAAGGCCGTTAAAAGACCAAGGATGATACCGTAAACAATCTGCCCCTTAACAGTGATTGGGCTTGTAACATAATCAGTTGCCATAAAGAATGCACCTACAAGAAGACCGCCTGTAAGAACATGGCCAAGCAGATATGAAGCTGTTAATGAATCACCCTTGATAAGCGTAATAACAGCGATAAACACAACTGTTGAGCCGATATAGATAAGAGGAATTCTTGCAGAAATAACCTTTTTAACAATTAAGTAAATACCGCCGATCAGAATGGCAAGTGCTGAAACCTCGCCGATGCATCCGTCATGAATGCCAAGGAAAAGCTTAAGCATATCGGGAACAACAACACTTTCATCTGTTGCCGACTGTTCAACAAGAGCAAGCGGCGTTGCACCGGCAACACCATCTACATTAAACTGGTTCATAATACCTGCAAAGGAAATCAGCAGGAAGCACCTTGCGGCAAGAGCAGGGTTCATAAAGTTCTGACCCAAACCGCCGAAAAGCATTTTAACAACAACAATTGCAAACACACCGCCAATGATGGGAATCCACCATGGAACCGTTGCAGGAAGATTTACTGCAAGAATAAGACCTGTAACAACAGCACTGTAATCAAAAACGGTAACAGGCTTTTTTGCAAGAAGCTCGAAAACCGCTTCACTGAGAACGCAGGTAACAACACTGAGTGCAATAACCAGCAATGCTCTTAAACCAAACCGATAAACACCAAAAGCAAGAGTAGGAATCAGTGCAATAGCTACATCACGCATAATTGCTTTTGTTGTATTCTGAGATCTCACATGAGGAGATACCGATACATTATACATAAACAAATTCCTTCCTTTCTTAGTTTTTCGTGTTCATTTTACGAACTTGAACTTTACCGTACTTAAAGCGCTGTGTAAGCGGAATTTTTGCAGGGCAGATATAGGAACAGCATCCGCATTCTATACATTCCATGCCGCCGAGAGCATTGAATTTTTCAAAATCCTCCGACTTAACTGCCTTAACAAGCATCTGCGGAACAAGCTGCTGCGGACATACCGTCATACATTTACCGCAATGGATACAGGCAGATTCGGGAAGAACAGCAACATCATCTTCCGTAAAAGCAAGAATAGAAGAAGATGTTTTAACAACAGGAACATCCAGACTGCTCATAGCCATACCCATCATAGGACCGCCGGAAATGAATTTAACAACATTTTCCTTGGCGCCCCCGGCAATTTCAAGAATCTCACGATGGCTTATACCAAGAGGAACATCAAGATTGCAAGGATTGTTGACACCCTCACCGGTAATCGTAACAATCTTATGGATTAAAGGCATATTTTTATAAACTGCTTCATAAATAGCATAGCAGGTTGCTGTATTCAAAACATCAACATTTTTTTCCGCAGGCAGCATTTTTGAATTGATTTTTCTGCCTGTAACAGCAAAAATCAACTGTCTTTCACCGCCCTGCGGATACTTCGTTTTAAGCGGACAAACAGAAATTCTATCATGCCCTACAGTATTTTCTTCCATAGCCTTAATAGCATCCGGCTTGTTGTTTTCAATACCGATAACAGCCTTCGCATTCGGCAGAAGCCTGAGAGCAGCCTCAATACCCTTCACAATTTCTGCGCCTCTTTCAAGCATAAGGCGATAGTCTGCAGTAAGATAAGGCTCACATTCAGAACCGTTAATAATCAAAGTATCTATCTCCTGCGCATTTTTAGGCATTAGCTTAACACCTGTCGGGAAGCCGGCACCGCCGAGACCTACAATGCCTGCCTTAACAATGATATCGGCAATTTCACGGTCTGTTAAATCTTCAAGATTTCTGCTGCCCCCAAAGCCTTCTACAGTCTCATCCTGATTGTCATTTTCAATTACAATGCAATCAACCTTGCTTCCGTTTGCAACAATTCTTTTTTCAACAGCTTTAACTGTTCCTGATACAGCACTGTAAACAGGAGAAGAGATAACGCCGTCCGCTTCAGCGATAAGCTGACCTTTCAGCACTCTATCTCCTTTGGCTACAACAGCCTTTGCAGGAGCACCAATGTGCTGGGAAAGCGGATAAACCATTGTTGCAGAAGCATGAATAATCTGAATCGGCGAATCCTTTGAAAGCTCTTTGCCCTCATAAGGATGAATGCCTTTTTTAAATGATTTTAGCTTCATTAACGAACATCCTTTCTTCGTGATATATACATACACTGTTTATTATAACACAACCGATTTGCACATTCAATCATAAAATTATATTGTCGAAAACAAATTTTGTAAAACAATACCGAAAAACAGCAATACAGCATAAATAAAGAGCAGTAAAAACTGCTCTTCTGTTTCAGCTTATTTAATTAAAACAAAACTTACGGCTTGATTGCATTTGTTGTAATAAGAGTTACACCCCAATCAAGCAAGCGATTAAGATCTTCCGACTTATCAATTGTCCATGCGCCCAAAAGCAGCCCTTTATCTCTGCACTTCTGAATAATCTCTTCTGTGTTTTCCTCTTTTCTTCCGTCAAAATCAATTCCGCATTTGCCGCCGAGGGCAAGGGCATCATTTATTGCTTCTTCGTCAATTACACTGGCAAGATAGTACAAAGGTGCATCCGAAAGTGCTCTCATAGCTTTTAGGTTTTCAATATAAAATGAAATATAAACTGCCTTATCGGAAAGCCCGTATTTTTCAACACTTGCAACAATTTCATCATAATGCTCCGTATTATTCGGCCCTTTAAGCTCAATAACGGGAACCATATCATATTGCCGGCAAATTCCGAGATATTCATCAAGCGTGCAAATTCTCAATTCCGGATAATTGCCGATATTAGAACCATTATCTGTTATATATGTTTTCAGCTTTTCATAGGTAATCTTTTCAACGAAGGAAGATTTATCCATCATTCTGTAAGTATGCTTATCATGCTGAACAACCCAAACGCCGTCCTTTGTACGATAAACATCACATTCTGCACCGCTGAAACCGGCAAGACCTGCTTCAATAAATGCCGGCGCAGTATTTTCGGGAGCCACTGCGCTGAAGCCCCTATGCGCAATCAGGGTAGCATCCCTGTCTGTTGCATCAGAAATACTGATTACATTATACTGCTTTGTTTCGCAGTAAACTTTATTGAACACTGTCATACCGACTGCAATAAGAATTGCCAAAAAAATCGCAATACACAATATCACTACACCTGCTATTTTGCCTTTGCTCCACTTTTTTGCTTTACTCATTTTCTGAATCCCCTTTTTCATGATTTAAGTCTGACTTTTCATTGCTTACCTTCGGAAATTTCAAAACTCTGTTTTTGTCCTCGGCAAAAACTCCGTTTATCCATTCTCCTTTGATTCCTCTTGCCGATGCACCAAGCTGAAAATGCAGTTTGGCAATTCCGAAATCAATGCTTTTATCCGAATACGGCTCATCCACTGATGCCGAAACAATACCGTTTTCATATCTGAAGTTCACAGGACGTCTGTTAACCGCACTCGGCGCTTTTTCAACAAGCTGCATTGCATATTCAAAATGATTCGGCAGCTTTTTATCGCATACTTCAAACATCTTCTGATATGGTTTGCTGTTTTTGTGCGTTGCTTTGTACATTATATTTTCCAAAAGGCTTTTTTTCGGGTTTGCAAAACCGATTGCTATAACACAATAAAGGCGCACCTTTTCCGGCAAATCTATCATATTAAGGATTGTATTTTCATTATAGGACCCCGATACCCAGCAGGTGCCGAGCCCGTGATACACACATTGAAGAACGATTGTTTCGCCGTAATAGCCACAGTCCTCACGAACTGCAGCAGTATCTGCTCCGCAAACAGCAATAGCCGAAAACCTGCCCGAAAAGATGCTGAACGCAGGGGCCGCATTTTCAATAAATACAAAATTAAGGCCGGCCTTCTGATTAACATAATCAACCATATCTTTAATATTGGACATCGTGCTTTTATCAAGAGGAACACTTTTGTAGCTTCTTCTTGAGGTGCGCATTTCTATCGCCTTTATATATTCTTCATTATTCATAAACTAACCCCAATTATTAATTGTAGAAAGGAGCAGGTCATACTGCTTTGTTGTAATATTGTCAGGATTGAAAACAAGGCAGCGCTTCATATCCTTTGTTCTGTTAACCGTCCATACCGAAAGCTTGTAACCATTTTTATGAAGCAGATTCGAAAGCTGACCGCCGGCATATTTAAAATTGCAGTTTATACCGATTGCCCCTGTTTCCTTAAGCGTTTCTAACAGCTTTTTCTGATAATCATCTGTAAAAATACGCCACCTTGACGGCTGCATATTCAGATAAAAATCCAAATCGGAACAGGTAGACTCCTTAACGGCATGCACATCCGATGCTTCAATACCGGTTAAAAAGGCATTGCCGTAAAGATTATACTCAATAAGAATATCATGCAGCGTATTAAGCGTTCTTGTTTCCTTAACATCAAGATTTATTTTAATATCCGTTCCTTTAAGAAGTTCAAATGCCTTTGCAAGCTCCACACCGTCATTATT
Organism: Ruminococcaceae bacterium UBA3323; assembly: GCA_002361935.1. GTDB lineage: Bacteria > Bacillota > Clostridia > Oscillospirales > Acutalibacteraceae > Eubacterium_R. The sequence continues at coordinate 13,860 of DESD01000031.1, forward strand.
CGTAATAACGATATCGTGATTCATAACGAGCGTTCCGTTCGGCCTTTGCCTTACATCAAGTTCAATAACTTCAACATTGTTTTTTATAGCAGTCTCAACAAAATCCACACTGTTTTCAACTGTATCAAACGCTCCCGTATGCGCTGTTATCGTAAAGCCCTCCACAAAACTCAGCTTCCTTTCCTCATAGCTTTTGGTAACGGCATATTCCGCAACACCGACAACCATAAAAACGGATATAATAAAGGATATAACCTGATAACTGAAATGCTTTGCCCAGGTTGGTGTCATATTCCGCTTTAAAAATCTTTTAAATTTTATCCAGCGGGCATGAAGCCGCTCACGTCGCTTGGATTTTTCATCAGCCATAAAATCAACCTCATCGTTATCATAACACAAAAAAGCATTAAATGGTAGTATTTTTTTAGACTGCCATCTAATGCTTTAAAACTCTGTGCTTTTCTATTGTAGAAAAATCAAGATGATATCTGCCCTTTAGTCCTGTCTGCTTCCCGAATAGTTCGGAGCCTCTTTCGTGATATGAACATCATGAGGATGGCTTTCAACAAGACCTGCGCCCGTAATCTTGATAAACTTGGCATTTGTTCTGAGCTCCTGAATATTATGGCATCCGACATAGCCCATACCCGAACGAAGACCGCCCATCATCTGATAAACCGTATCACTTACAGGTCCCTTATAAGGAACACGACCTTCAACACCTTCCGGAACAAATTTCTTGGTTCCGTTCTGGAAATAACGATCAGCCGAGCCCTTGTTCATTGCACCAAGAGAGCCCATGCCGCGATAAACCTTAAACTGTCTGCCCTGATAAATTTCTGTTTCTCCGGGAGATTCTTCACAGCCGGCAACAAGGGAACCAACCATAACAACGCTTCCGCCTGCTGCAATTGCCTTAACGATTTCACCGCTGTATTTGATACCGCCGTCAGCGATAACCGGAATTCCGTATTTATCCGCCATCTCTGCCGAATCATAAATTGCCGTAATCTGCGGTACACCGATACCTGCAACAACACGGGTTGTGCAGATAGAACCCGGACCGATACCAACCTTAACCGCATCGGCACCTGCTTTAATAAGAGCCTCTGTGCCCTCTGCCGTTGCAACATTGCCGGCGATAAGAGAAATATTCGGGAATACCTCCTTAACTCTGGAAACAGCCTTGATGATATTTTCAGAATGACCGTGTGCCGAATCCAGAATAAAGGCATCAACCTGCGCATCGGCAAGTGCCTTTGCACGCTCCAGAAGATCGTTTGTAACACCGAGTGCCGCAGCACAAAGAAGCCTGCCCTCCTTATCCCTTGCCGTGTTCGGATATTTAAAGCTTTTTTCTATATCCTTAATTGTAACAAGGCCTGTAAGCTTGCCGTTTTTATCAACAAGAGGCAGCTTTTCAACCTTTGATGCCATAAGAATCTTTTTTGCTTCATCAAGGGTGGTGCCTGCCATAGCTGTAACAAGCTTATCCTTAGGGGTCATAACAGATGCAATTTTAACATCATAATCTGTCATAAATCTCATATCACGGTTGGTAAGAATACCTACAAGCGTACCGTCTGCCTCACAGATCGGAACACCGCTTATCTTATATTTTCTCATAAGCTTTTCGGCATCAAGAGCAGTATTTTCCGGAGAAAGGAAAAACGGATTTGTAATAACACCGTTTTCAGATCTTTTAACCTTATCAACCTCAGTTGCCTGATCTTCAATCGTCATATTCTTATGAATAACACCGATACCGCCTTCTCTTGCAATCGCAATTGCCATATTAGATTCCGTTACGGTATCCATAGCAGAAGTCATAAGAGGAATATTAAGTTTAATATCCTTTGTAAGATTGGTTGACAAATCAACTGCATTCGGCAAAACGTTGCTTTCTGCAGGTATAAGCAAAACATCATCAAAGGTTAAGCCTTCTTTAACAAATTTTGAGCCGTATTCGTTCATTTGAATTCCTCCGATTTCTTTATAAAAATATTATTCATTATAATAACATAAAGTTATACCAATATTCAACCCTAAATTTTATTTATTTGAAAGGCAAACAATACTGATAACCGTGTCTTCAACAGATTGATTATCGCAAACAATAATTTCATCCGCATATTTTTCATAAAGCGGAAGCCTTTCATGATACATATCAAGAAGGGTATCCCCTTTTTTCAGGACAACTCCCCTTGTTGTAATATTCTTGAGCCTGCTGAACATGGTTTCATAATCAAGATGAAGATAAATAATTTTACCCAGCTTTTTTAAATGCCGCATAGCCTTTTCGCTGTAAATAACACTTCCGCCGGTTGCAATCACTGTGCCTTTGATATCAAGAGATAAAATTGCATTTTCCTCTGCCTTTTCAAAATAGGAAATCCCGTTTTCATCAATAATTTCCTGAAGTCTTTTATTTTCCAAATTCTGAATAAGCAAATCCGTATCAAAAAAGTTTTTAAGAAGTGCCTTTGCTGCAAGAACGCCGCAGGTTGACTTGCCCGAACCCGGCATGCCGATTAATACAATATTACTGTTCATAAATTATTTAACACCAGCCTTTTTGCAGATTTCACTCATTTTACATGCATCACAAAGCGGTTTTCTTGCCGAGCATACATCTCTTCCGAAAAGAACAATTCTGTGGCAGAAGTCTGATCCCTCCTCTGCAGGAATCAGCTTTTTTAAGGCAAATTCAATCTTCTTCGGATCTTTTTCGGCAACAAGCCCAAGCCTGTTTGTTATTCTGATACAATGGGTATCAACAACAATAGCCGGCTTGCCGTAAATATCGCCTACAATCAGATTCGCTGTTTTTCTGCCGACACCGGGAAGCGTTACCAAATCCTCAATCGTATCGGGAACCTTCCCGTCAAAATCAGATAAAATCCTTTGCGCCATTCCCACGATGGACTCCGCTTTACTTTTATAAAAGCCGCAGGAGTGTATGTACGTTTCAATCTCTTTAACATCTGCATTTGCGTAATCCTCAATGGTTTTATACCTTTCAAATAAAGCAGGGGTAACAAGATTAACCCTTGCATCGGTGCATTGTGCAGACAATCTTACGGCAACCAGCAGTTCAAACGGATCGGATGCCGTAAGTGAACATATCGCATCAGGATACAATTCCTTTAAAATCTCTACAGCCTTTACGGCTCTTTCCTTTTTCGTCACGGTACAATATTCCCCATCTCTCTGTAAATTTCATACCACTGCTTCCTTGAAAGCTTTACATTTTCACTTTCAGCAAGCAGCTTCAGCCTTTTCGGACTGGTTGTTCCCAGAATCGGCTGAACATTATTTATTCTTGAAATAAACGCAACAGCCATTGCCTCCTTTGAAACTCCAAAGTCCTCTGCCTTTTCAGCAAGCTTTCGGCTTTGCCCGGAAACCGTTTCATCATCTGAAAAAATTCCGTTTTTACTTCGCAGAGGTCCCCATGCCTGAATAATCATATCGTTTAATTGACAATAAGACAGAACCGCGCCATCCTTATCAACCGAAAAGCCATTATCCATATTAACACACATACCGCTGTCTATCATACCTGTATGAAAAACGCCAAGCTGAAGCTGATTTACAATAATAGGAAATTCAACATATTTTTTCAGAAGCTCTATCTGCATAGGATTAAAATTTGAAACACCGAAATTTCTTACAAGCCCTCTTGAATAGAGTGCTTCAAACGCTTGCGCAACCTCCTCGCCATCCATAAGCACATCAGGACGATGAAGACACAGCACATCAAGATAATCACAATTTATTCTTTTTATTGATGCCTCGACAGATGAGATAATATGCTCCTTTGAGAAATCATAAAAGCCTTTTCGGATACCGCATTTGGATTGAATATATAGTTCATCTCTTTTAATATTCTTTATTGCTTTACCGAAAAATTCTTCTGATTTTCCCGAACAATATATATCAGCATTATCAAAAAAGTTAATTCCGCATTCAAGTGCAGTTTTAACAACAGCCTCTGCTTCCCTTTCGGTTTTATTTCCTATGCGCATACAGCCATAGGAAAGTCTTGAGGCGTTTATATCGCTGCCAACCTTAATGAATTTCATTATTTTGCTCCTTTAATTTTATCCCAATACGCTTTAAATGCCTGCTCATTCTTATTATCGCCTGCGTGATAATACTTTGCATCTTTTATTATATCGGGCAGATACTGCTGGTCTATCCAATGATTTTCATAAATATGAGGATATTCATAAAACTGACCTTTAACAGCAGCATCCTCGCCGTCAAAATGCTTGTTCTGAAGCGTTCTGGGAATCGGCCCGTAATTGCCTTTTTTTACATCATCCATTGCAGCATTGATAGCTTCCTCACCCGAATTGCTCTTTGGAGCGGTTGCAACAAGGATTACTGCATCGGCAAGCGGAATCCTTGCTTCCGGAAGCCCAATCATCATTGCAGCATCAACTGCCGACTTAACAATGGGAATAATCTGCGGATATGCCAAACCGACATCCTCGCAGGCACAAACCATAAGCCTTCTGCAGGCAGACGGCAGATCCCCCGCTTCCAGAAGCCTTGCAAGGTAATGAAGAGCAGCATCGGGATCTGAGCCGCGCATACTTTTCTGATAAGCAGAGATAATATCATAATGCTCATCGCCTTCCCTGTCATATTTTACTGCACTTTTCTGTGTCAGTTCTTCTGCCGTTTTAAGCTGAATATGCTTTTTCCCATTCTCTGTTGCGGTAACAAAAAAGCAGTTTTCAACACTGTTTAAAGCTTTTCTTACATCACCGCCGCAGCCTTTTGCAATTTTATCGAATACGCCGTCCTCTGTGTCAACCTCAACCTCATTCTCACTTGCCAAAACAGCAAAGCCTCTTTTAACGGCAGGCACAATTTCCTGCCATTCAACAGCTTTGAATTCAAACACCGTTGAACGCGAAAGAATAGCAGGATAGATATAAAAATAAGGATTTTCCGTTGTTGATGCAATAAGGGTTATCTTTCCGTTTTCTATGTATTCAAGCAGACTTTGCTGCTGACGTTTATTAAAATACTGAATTTCATCAAGATAAAGCAGAATTCCGTTTGGCGCCGCAAAGGTGCCTATCTGTGCAACAATATCCTTGATATCCTGAGTAGATGCGCTTGTTCCGTTCAGCTTTCTCAGGGTTTTCTGCGTTTTCTGCGCAATAATGGAAGCAACCGTTGTTTTTCCCACACCGGACGGGCCATAGAATATCAGGTTGGGAAGATTTCCGTTTTCTATCATATTATACAGTGGTCTGCCCTTTTCAAGCAGATGCCTTTGCCCAACAACATCCGAAAGCTCGTTCGGTCTTATCCTTGAAGCAAGAGGATTATTATTCATTTCAGGCGTCCTCCTTTTTGGAAAATACACAGCCGCAAAAATTCTGCCGATACAGATTATACTGCTTTGACAGCTCAACAGAGCGCTTATATCCCTCTTTCTTTTTGAAATCAGACGGAAGCCATTTAACGCCGAATTTTTCAGCAGTTTCAAAGCCGATTTCATTAATTTTCTGAGAATTTTTAAGCGGGCTTATGGAAAGCGTTGTGCAAAAATAATCAAAGCCCTTTTCCTTTGCAAGCTTTGCCGTTTCCTCAAGCCGTAAACGATAGCATTTAAAGCACCGTTCACCGCCCTCGGGAACATTCTCAAGCCCCTTTGCGATTTCAAGAAAATCATCATAATTATAGCTTCCCTCGATCACGCTGATATTCTCATCGGGAAGCATTTCCGAAATAAGGCGTTTTTCTTCCAGAAGCCTTTTATCAAACTCTGCTTTTGGGGAAATATTCGGATTATAATAAAAAACCGTTACATCAAAATTTTTATAAAGATATAAAAGGCAGGCACTGGAACAGGGCGCACAGCACGCATGAAGCAAAAGAGAGGGCATAATTTGCTCTCTCTTATTGTTTTTTATGATTTTTTCTGTTTCAAGACCGTAATTTGTTTTATTCATATCAGTATTCTTACATTAAGTAGTTTTTAGGATTGACTCTTTGATTATCAACTCTTATCTCAAAATGACAATGGGGACCCGTTGAATTTCCCGTTGAGCCGGATTTTGCAATCTGCTGACCCTTTGCAACCGAATCACCGGGGGATACAAGAATATTGGAATTATGGGCATAAAGAGTAAACACATGCCGTCCGTCCGAATCCGTTCCATGATAAATCATTACATAATAGCCGTAGCTTGTGGTCAGCTTTTTAACAAGAGAAACCACACCCGACTGTACAGCAACTACCTTTGACCCCGTCGGGCACGGAAAATCAATACCGCCGTGATACTGTCCGCTTGAATAATTGGGGAAGCCTGCCGAAATGGTTCTGTAGTTTGTCGGATAAGTCATATTATAAACTGCATCAGACCTGTCATAAACATCCGTGGGCTTTTGTATTTCAGCCGTAGTTTCCTCCCTGTCGCTTGTTGTGGCAAGGGTAACATCCTCCGGATTTTTAATGCCCTTAATAACCGCTTCAATTTCTGCCTCAACTGCTTTTTTTACTGCCTCATCCTCATTTCTGAATTCGGAATACATACCGTTTCTGGCAGTAAGCTCTGCAAACAGCTTATCACTCTCTGCCTTATCAACCGAAAGTGCAATTTTCTTTTTGGCTATTACATTCTGGGTTTCCGTCAGCTGGCTTTGCTTTGTTTCCAGATCATTTTTTTTATGATAAAGATCCGATTTCATTAAATCAAGATCAGCCTTCTTTGCATTAAGATCCGATTCCTGCTGCATAATTTTATCTGTTTCCGCCTGAATATCCGAAAGAAGACCGGAATCTGCCTTTGACATCGTTCTTATCATTTCATACCTTGTAAAAAGCTTGGACAAATCCGAGCATTCCAACAGGGATTCAATAAGGCTTGAGCTGCCCGAAACATAGACTGCACGCATTCTTGAACGATATTCGGAAAGCTTTTCTTGAAATTCCCGATTCAGCACATCAATCTTAACCTGAACGGCATCAATTTCAGCCTGCAGGGCATCCGCCTCTGCCTGGTTTTCGTCAATTTTCTTTTGAAGCGCATCTATTTCCTCATGAAAATCTGCTATCTGATTATCCAGAACGGTAAGCTGCTGATTAACATAACCGATTTTCTGATCAAGTGTATCTATGTATTCCTCCGTATCCTTTGATACGGAAGCAAGCGCATTCAGCTTTGTGTCCAGATCGGCAATATTCTTTTCAAATTCCTTTCTTTGCTCTTCAAGCTTTCGCTGCGCCTCAAGCTTTGCTTTTTCGGAAACTGTTGTGCTTTCCTTTACACTTGTGGCAGACTTCTTTTCATCCGCATAGGAATAATATCCTCCCGGCGAAATGAAAGAAATCATAAGGCAAAGAGTTAAAAACAATACTGTAAATTTTATTGAATTTTTATGATGCATTACATCACGTCCGTTTAAAACTAAGATTTGTATATATTATTATACTATATTTATTCATAGGATTGCCAATTATTTTTATGGCAAATAATCTGCCGGGTTTTTCCTGTCTGCCGAGGAGGCCGTCGGCGTTCTTACCTCAAAATGGCAATGCGGCCCCGAGGAATTGCCCGTTGAGCCCGAATAGGCTATGAGCTGACCCTTTTTAACACGCTGACCCTCCGATACAAGTCTTACAGCATTATGCGCATAAAGCGTATAAACAGGATCTCCGGATTTTGTTGTTTTGTCATGCATAATAACTATATATCTGCCATAGCTTCTGTATGATCCGTCCTCATTAACCAGATCATCGGAAATAATAACCGTTCCTGATTCTGCGGCAACAATATTTGAATTTAAAGAGCACGCAAAATCAACACCGTTATGATTCGGATAGCCGTAAAATCCGCAGGTAATCATATTCTGTGACGGCACGGGATAAGTTAACTGTATATATTTATTCTTATTCTGCTTAGTGGTTGACTCTGTTTCGGAAGAATCAGGTTTATTATTGCTTGACGGCATAGTAGTAGTTGTTGTAACAACAGTATCGGCATACTTATTTGCCGCAGCCTCAAGTTTTTTATCTATTTCATCAAGACTTTCCTGATTATCCTCAAGATATTCAGTGTAATAGCCTGTTTCATCACTAAGTTTTTTTATAAGCGTATTAGCGCCGACCATTTCAGCAGAAAGATTTGTTTTCTTTTGATTAAGTGAATTCTGCTTTTCCTCAAGAGCGATAACGCTCTTTTCAAGCTTTTCCTTATTCTGCAAAAGCGTTGTTCTTTTGGCGGTAAGCTTAATTTCAAGCTCGGAAAGCTCTTTTTTAGAGGTTTTTATATTTTCCATTTCGGATTTAATACTGTCAAGCAGTTCGCTGTCTTTCTTAGAAACAGAGCGCAGCATTTCAAGCCTTGTCAAAAGCTGGGAAATATCATTGCTTGTTAAAATAAACCCGATAATGCTTGTATCTCCGCTTATATACATAGCGCGGAGCCTTTGGCAGTAAGCCTCATAATTTTTATCAAACTGAAGCTTTGCCTCATCAAGCTCTTCTGAAAGCCTTATAATATCCTTTTCGGCAGTTAAAATTGCCTTTTCGTTTTCCTCGCAATTCTGCTGAAGATAAGCAACCTCTGCTTTGCCGTTATCAACATCGTTATCAACAAGCTTCATTTCCTGCTCAAGATAATCTATTTTTTCGTTGATGGCGTCAAGCCTTTCCTTTGCCCCTGCGGACTCCGCATTAAGCTCTTCCAGCTTATTATTTGCTTCTTTAATCTTTTGCTCTATAACTGCCTTTTCCTCTTCCGGGGAAAATTCAGCCATAGCATCCGAAACGGAAATTTCGGAAAACGCGAAAATAAAGCAGAAAGTCAACAAAACAGAAATCGGCTTCTTTAATATGCTGATTAGTTTCATTGACTCCACTTCCCTGAATATTAATACTTAAAAATTATGTAAAAATCAGCCAAGATAGTTTCTTGGATTTACTCTTGTTAAACCGTCTCCGAGTCTTACCTCGAAATGACAGTGAGGACCTGTTGAGTTACCTGTATTGCCGGAATAAGCTATAAGCTGGCCCTTTGTTACAGGCTGACCAACGCTTACAACAAGGCTGCTGTTATGCGCATAAAGAGTAGACAATCCATTGCCGTGGTTTATCATAACTCGGTTACCGTAGCTTACATTTGAATAGGTTGCTACTGTTACATAACCCGAATCAGCCGCATAAACAGGAGTTCCTGACGGACAGGGGAAATCAATTCCGCCGTGGTATCTGCCGCTTGGATAATTAGGATAACCGGCAGAAATTGTTCGGTAGCTTGTTGGATAACCGAGCCTGCCCGAGCCGGGAGTGTAGCTTCCGCCCGGTTTTACGGTATTGTTTGCATTTCGGAGTTCATTTTCAATCTGTTGAAGCTTTTTGCGGTCTGTTTCAATAGTTTCCATTATTTTAGACTGCGTGCTGTCTATGCTTCTGATTAAAGAGTTTGCCTCAGCCGCCTCATCGTCAAGTTCTTTTTTAGAGGAAGCTATTTCATCAATAGAACTCTGAAGCTCTTTTTTCTGAGTATCAAGGGCTTCTTTATCCTTATCAAGCTCAAGCTTTTTATCTGCAAGAGCCTGCCTTTCCTCTTCAATTTCCTTCATTTTAACCATAAGCTCATCCAGAGTTTTCTTATCATTTTCGGAAACCTGCTTAACCATTTCGGCACGGGTAAGCATAGAGGACATATCCATTCCTGTTTCGAGGAACATTTCAAGAGTGCTTACATTGCCGGAAATATACATTGCGCGCAGACGCTGGCAATAAACCTCATAAACCTCTTTAAACTCCTGTTTTTTCTTTTCTATTCTTTTTTGCGTTTCTTCAATTTCTGCTTCTGTTTTTTCTATCTTATCCTCAATAGCGTCAATTTCATTCTGAAGAGAATCGCGCTGATCTTCAAGATTATCAAGCTTATCCTGTATCAAATCTATTTTTGCCTGAAGTGCATTAAGATATTCAAGCTGTTTTGACTTATCGGCTTTTAATTGATCAATTTTCTTCTGAGATTCATTGATTTCATTCTGAATTTTATTTTTCTGAGATTCCAAAGAGGATTTTGAAGCCGCCTCTGCCGCAAAGGTGCTTGAAAAAACAAGCATTACGGCAAAAACAACACTGAAAAGCTTTAATAATTTTTTAGACACCGCTTATTTCACTGCCTTCCTTATTAAGATAACGGCTCATTGTGATTATTGATCCGCCTACACCTGTTAAAATACCGATAGCAACAAACGCACCAAGCATAGGAAGAGCATATTTTGAAAATTCAACAGCCTGCAATCCGAGCGACTTTATAAGCTCTGCAAACTGATTAATTGCAAACTGATAGAACGCACCCACAAGACCGGTTGAAACAATGCCCGATATAGTTCCGAGAATCATACCCTCAACTATAAACGGCATTCGCACAAAGCTGTTCGTTGCACCAACTGATTTCATAATGCTGATTTCAAGTCTTCTTGAATATACAGTAAGCTTAATTGTGTTTGAAATAATAAATACACTTATTGCGAAAAGAACCAAAACAATAATAATTGCTATTACCTCTATGCCCTTCCGGATTGTTACAAGCTTTTTGGCAAGATCCTTGTTTTCTCTTACAGTTTCGATATTATCAAGCTGTTTAATTTCCTTAAGCGTATTATCAAACCTTGTTAAATCCTTTACCGTAACCTTAAAAGCATCCGGCAGGGGAATTTCGGAATCTATCTCCGTAAAGAAATTTCTTGCAGATTCATCCATTGTTGCAAGCTGCTCGGCATAAGCATCCTCCTTGGCAACAAAATCCACCTTATCAACATTTGAAATCTGATTAAGCGCCCTTTCCATATCGTGAAGCTCTTTATCAGTTGTATCATCCTGCACGAAAACCATAACAACATTTTCGCTTTCAATTCTGCCTAAAAGCGAATCAATATTAAGGAAAATCATTGTTGCGCAGCCCATAAGCACAAGGCAGCTCATTAAAACGCAGATTGACGCAATACTCATCATTCTGTTTGTCCATGTATTTCTGAAGCCCTCTTTAAAAAGGTATCTGAAGCTTGATGCAGTCATTATTCATTACCTCCGTTCTCGGTTGTATCGGAGGCTGGCTTAACATTAAACGCATCTATTGAATCAAAAATATCTTCAACCTCTTCTCCAAGTTTGATATCTTCATTATAAAAGAACATATCAGTAGCTTTTTCTGTTTCATCAGTATCTTCAAACTGAGCATGGGTTGGATCAGGAGTATCTGAAACAACCTCTCCGTTTTTAATAACAATAACACGGCGCTGGAACGCACGAACAAGATCATGCTCGTGAGTAACCATAATAACAGTTGTGCCGTTATTATTGATTTTTGTAAGCATATCAACGATTTCGTGGCTCATTTCAGGGTCTACGTTACCGGTAGGCTCGTCCGCAA
>DESD01000031.1:25622-26192 GCA_002361935.1 Ruminococcaceae bacterium UBA3323
GCTGCTGCTCACCGCCGGAAAGCTCATTAGGCATTGAGCGGGCCTTATGCGAAAGGCCGACAAGCTGAAGTATATAAGGAACTCTTTTTCTGATTTCCTTTTCCTTTGCACCGATAACGCGCATTGCAAAAGCAACATTATCATAAACGCTCATTTTAGGAATAAGGCGGAAATCCTGGAAAACAATTCCCATTGTTCTTCTGTAATATGGAACCTGCCTTTTCTTTATTGTTTCCGAAGAATAATCGCCGACTACAACCACACCTTCAGACGGCTTTTCTTCATGCATTATAAGTTTCAGAAAGGTACTTTTACCTGCACCTGAGGAACCAACAATAAAAACGAATTCTCCGTCTTCGATTTTGATGTTAACATTATTTAACGCCTTGGTGCCGTTGCTGTCATACACCTTTGAAACATCACGAAATTCAATCACGATTTTTACCTCTAATCATTTTAGGATTCTTGTTTTCTAACAAATTCAATTTCAAAATAACAAGGCATTTTGAAATTTATATAGCCTTATATATAATAAAACATTTCATATTATAAATCAAGAGCCAATCAGCT
>DESD01000003.1 GCA_002361935.1 Ruminococcaceae bacterium UBA3323
TTAAATCCAGTATTTTCAATCGTTCCTGTTTTAAGCTTAAAATCCGCCGCAAGCATTTTAATCAGCTCGGATGCGGTTTTGTTTTCATAAACATATGTATCCTTATTTTTAAGATAACGAAGCTGATCATAGGCAGTAACGGATATAATCTGCTCTTTATCTCTGGACATTTTAAAAATAAAGCCGTAAAAAACCTTAGAGCCGTTAACCTTTAATCTTACTGCATCACCCTCCGCTATATTAAGAACACTGTCGCTGATAACCTTAAACTGAAGCTCTCCCGGGCTGCCTTTTCTTTCGGTAGACCATGTTATACCCTCCTCTACGGCAGGAAGAAATACCTTGCTGCCGTGCTGAATTAATAATTCTGTACTGACTTTCAAAGCATTCCCTCCTTTATGCCGGCGGAATGGTTAAAACCTGTCCGGGGTAAATAAGATTGGGGTTTTTAATCTTATTCTTATTTGCATTATAGATTTTTGTATATTTTGCGCCGTTTCCGTAAAACTTCTTTGCTATATTCCACAGACAATCGCCCTTCTTAACAGTGTAGGATTTATTCTTTGACGGAGCAGGAGATTTTGCTGCCGCTCTTTTCTTCTGCACGGAAGCCTTAGGCTTTGAATCTGCAAAGGTAATCCTGCAGGTTTTTGTTCCGTATTCTTTATACTGCTTAAGCTTTACAGAAACAAGAACATCAAAGCCCTGCGCCGTATCCTCTTTTATATCATAGCTTTCAAGAGAAACCTTCATATTTGTATCAAAAAGCATTTTACCGTTCGGCATAGTTCTTGTAACGATAAACTGAAAAGGCTTTCCTGATGTTTTCAGCTTTTCAAGCTGATTTAAAAAATAATCCGCCCTTACAAAGCCTGCTTTATATATTGCGAAGGGGTATTTAACATTCGGAAAAAGCAGGTCAAAGCTGATTTCTGTCAGCCCTGCCTGCTTTAAAATGTTTATCTCCCCATCATTCATCAGGGTAACCGTTTTGTTTTTGTTTTCAATATTCAGCTGAAGCTTAGACGGCGCAACCGGGCAAAGCATTTTGCCCATATAAAAATAATATGCCATTACATATGCACTCCTTCCGCTGCCTTTTCCATTGCATCATTCACACCAACTGTAAGATAATCCACAATTCCGTCCAAATCCATATCTGATGAAATATGATTGTTATTATTCATTTCAACACGGATTTCAGCGGTTGTAAATCTGTTTACTGCCTCTTTTTCTGCAATATCACGAAGGTATTTTAAATCTTCACCTGTGATTTCAAGAGAATCAGCCGTTTTGCCCGTATTCTCGGCAGTGCTTGCAATGTTGGAAGGAATCTGACCTGTATTATAATCACCAACACCATAATCACCAATGTCATATCCTCCGCCATTGAATATATCGTTTGTATCAAGACCGCCCTTAAAGAAGCCCGAAACCTTATTCTGAACAGATTCACCTACCCCGTAACCTGCGTTATAGGCATTTTTAAGTCCGATGCGTTTTATCTGAGGTGCTTCAAGATTAATTTTAACTGCATTATCATTTGTTCCCCATGCCGTTACCTTATCCTGCAACGAGGAAAGCCCTGCTGTCCAGTCTGTTCCGAATATAGCATCAATGATTTTTGTAACAATTTTCCCCAAAGAAAGAAACCATGAAATGATATGCCCGATAAGATTTGCAACAGCACCGCCAAAGCTGTTGAAGCCTCCGTTTGCCGCAGTTAATACCCATTCAATGATTCCGATAAACGGCTCAACAAACATAGACCAAATATATTGAATAACTGCGTTTATATATCCTATAACCATATCAACAATCAATGCACACAGCCAAACAACCGCACCAAAAATAACACCGGTGGCGGATATAGTTGTATCTTTTGCCTTGTTTATGGCACCTATAATTGCATATATAGCCGCTATAACAATAATAATTCCAGCCACTATCCAAGTTAATGGGCATGCAAGTAAAGCTGTATTCAACCCCATTTGGGCGGCAGTTTCTGCGGTTTTGGCTGCAACAACTTTATGTGTAACTGCTGCGTAAGCATATTGAGCGATAATTGATGCCATTTTAACTGCTGTACTTCCTAACTCAATAGCTTTTACAATACCAAGATACATTGCATATGCACTTAGCGCTGCCACTATCCCCCAAACAATTGGACCGATAATGGACCAATTATCCGCAACGAATCCGCCGACTGCACCAACAACCTGAAAAACAACCAATACAGCATTAACAACCGAAGCCAATGCACCAACGGCATTTGCTGCAAATTCCTGAAACTGCGGATTATTCGCAAGCTCATTTATTTTATCAAGAACGGGCTGAAACTGCATCAGGGCTGTATTTTTCATTGCAGTAAATACCTGTTCCCATGTCATAGGCATTTCGCTGAATTTTGCGTTGATTTCATCAGCAGAGCTGAATATTGCCGCCTTAACAATACTTGCGGACAGCTGTCCGTCTGCTGCCATTTCTCTGATTTTTCCGATAGGCACATTCAAATAATCGGCAATAGACTGAATAAGATTTGGTGCCTGTTCAAATATTGAATTCAATTCATCACCGCGAAGCACACCGGAGCCTAATGCCTGAGAAAGCTGAAGCATTGCATTAGAAGCTTCCTGTGTTGAAGCACCCGCAATCGTCATCTGCTTCTGAATCAGGTTCGCAAAGGCAACTACCTCCTCCTGATTTCCGAAAGCATCCTTTGCATTATTTCCGAATTTTGCAACAATGCCCGCCATATCACTGAAAGAGCCTCTTGCATTCTGTGCAGACTGATAAACAAGTTTAACCAAATCATCCGTTTGCTTGGCAGTATTGTTAACCCTATTAAAGGATTGATTCATCACATCAAGCCTTGCAGTAGTCTGTGCTAAGTCATCAGATATTTCCAGCACCTTCTGAACCCCCTGCAGGGATAGATAAGTTGCCGCCACACCTTTCAGTCTTTTATTGAGCCCATCCATATCAGAAGCACCGTTCTGAACAGACTGATTAAATCTTTCCTGCTCATCAACATTTGTTTTTATACCCTGATTAACACTTTCAATCGGTGCAGATAAATTGCCGGCTGTGTTGGCCGTTTTCTGTATAGCCGCTTCCCATTCCTGCGTTTTAATTGTTGCTTCGTTTAACTGTTCATGAACACCGTTAAGCGTTGATGTATCAAAGGAAGCACCCATTGTACCCTGCATATTTTCCATTGCCGATACAGTAAGATTAACAGCATTTAAAATATTATGAATAACACCTGAAAAATTATCCTGCAATGCAATTGTGGAACTGATTGTTGCCATATCTTCACCTGCCTTATTATCGTTTTCGTTTAGCCTGTTTTTCCGCTTCCTTTTCTTTTTGAATTCTTATATTAACAGAAGCAATAACAAAGGCCTTTTCCTGTTTATCCATATTTAAAAAAGCAGAGGGCATAATGTGAAGCTTCTGCAATGCGAAATGTGCATAATTAGCCTCAGCATCGCCCTCTTCAATCAGTTTTTTGCTTCTTCAACCTTTTCCTCAAAGGTTGTATTAAAGCCGTTATAATCCTGAACAAAGGAAGCAAATTCCTGATATTCGCCGGGATCATCAATCATTTCTTTCAAAAGCTCCTCGGGTGTCATAACACCATAGGAATCCTGAAGCTCTTTGTCATAAAGATTCGGTTCTTCAATGCAGGCACAAAGCATTTTGGCTATATATTTTGATGTATCCAGCTTCGGTCTGTACATATTCGGCTTGCCCTTTACAGGAACATCCAGCATACAGGCATCCCTGATATTATCATTTTCCTTTGTTGACAATGGCTTAATAATCCACTGAAGCGGATTTCCTTTTTCATCAACAAGTGATTTAGTTGCAGGAAATGTAGTATTTTCCCTTGTGATTTTATTCTTTTTCATAAATCTGCTGAAATCAGACATTATTTAATCATCCTTTCAAATTAAAAATCTTACCCCCGCTTATAAAAGCAGGGGCTTTGAATTACTGCATACCGCCAAGAATATTAAAGGTTTCCGGCATTTTGAAATCTTCAAATGTGAAATCCATATCCTCATCAAGATATTCTCCGTCTGCATCAAACTTGGAGAGAATACCGCCGTCAATGTTGCAGTCCATAAAGACAACCGTCTGCCTTCCCGCAGCACTTGTTGGATCTTCATTGGTTACCTGAATTTCAAAGTAAACATCCTCGCCCGTATCCTTATACTTAAGCAT
>DESD01000070.1:0-372 GCA_002361935.1 Ruminococcaceae bacterium UBA3323
TTTTTAATTTATAATAAAAATATGTAACGAAATCAACATTTTTTGCATTAATAATTGAAGGAGGTAAGAATATGGATAAAAATATTTCGATTGAAACTGTTTATCGGGAATATTCCAATATGATATATAAATATCTCCTTTCAAAAACAGGTGATGAAAACATTGCCGAAGAAATAACACAGGAAACCTTTTATCAGGCTGTTAAAAGTGCAGATAAATTTGATTTTTCAAGCAAAGTGAGCACATGGCTTTACGCAATTGCAAAAAACAAGCTTTATGAATATTGGAGAAAGCACCCGGAAACGGACGAGCTGAGCGAAAGCACAGAAACGCAATTCACATTGGAAGAGCAGTACATATCAAGTGAAACAA
>DESD01000070.1:689-8722 GCA_002361935.1 Ruminococcaceae bacterium UBA3323
AGCAGTACATATCAAGTGAAACAAAACTGGAAATATTCAAAGCAATTCACGATATATCAGAGCCGACAAGAGAGGTTTTATATTTACGGTTATTCAGTGAATTATCATTCAGAGAAATAGGCGAAATTCTTGATAAAACAGAGCAATGGGCAAGGGTTACCTATTACCGGGGCAAGCTTGCACTAAGAAAGGAGTTAAATAAAAATGAGTAAATTGGAATGCAACATCATTCAGGATCTGCTTCCCAGCTTTGCCGACGGTTTGGTAAGTGCCAAAACTGCAGACGAGATAAACGCACATTTATCGGATTGCGGCAATTGCCGAAATCTTTACAATGAAATGACCAACGGCGAGGATTTTGAAAAAAAAGAAGCTGAAAAAGAAATAGATTATCTGAAAAAAATCAAAAAGAAAAACAGGAAAATCATTGGCGGAATATTCGCAGCTTTTATATTGATGATTATCATTACAATCGGGATATACAGCTTTGTCGGTACAGAAGACGAAGCATATTCCGTAAGTAATATTTATGTAACTGATAAAACCGTAAATGCCGAAATAAACCTGTTCAGTAGTGCAAGTTGTATAGCTAAAGTTACTGCCAAGGAAACCGACGGTATAGTTACGATAAGTGTAAAATCCTCCCTGCTTTCATTTAATAAAAAAGATGCGGCAGACTTTGGATTTACGGCAGATGAAACAATTTCAAAAGTGCAGACCGCAGACGGCAGAGTGCTTTGGGAAAACGGAGAAGTGATATCGCAAAAAATCAACGATATTTATAATGCCAGGGTTAAATATATCGGCAATAATTCGGCAGTATCACATCTTCTTTCTGCAATAGATATAATCGACACGTTAAAATGCGAGAATTATTCCATTCATCTTTTAACTGATCAAAAGCCTTACGGTTTGGAAATCTATGATATCAATTCATATGATGAAATGTTTTCATCCTTTACAGACGAAGTCTATGAACAAAAAATTAAAAGCTGTGCATTCATCATTCTTGCCTGCATTGAAAACGCCGACTTTGTTCAGTTTGAATATACAATTCCCGACGGCAGAGAAAAAACATATAAGCTTACAGTTGACGAAGCGAATGATTATTTAGGTATTGTTTTAAAAGACAAAGGCATCAAAGATTATTCAATTAACCATTGGAAATTAAAAAAATTGATAGATTACAATCAAAAATAATAAAAGAACGCACTTTTTCTTCCGAAAGTGCGTTCTTTTATTTATCATCTTATTTTGCTTATACCGGCGCTATATGCCGAAGTTGCATAGCTTTTAGAATTCTTTACCGCTCTTACCTTATAGGAATAGGTTTTTCCCCTTGCGGCAACAGCCGTTGTAAATTTACCGGAAGCGGTTGATACAAGCAGACTGTATCTTCCTGTATCACTGTCATAAAGATAAAGTTCATATTTATCGGCACCGGTTACCTTATTCCATGAAATTGTAAAGGAACCGTTGCGATTCACAGCAGCTTTAAAACCGCTTGGGGTTTGCAGCCTTTTGGTATTCTTTGCCTTTACCGGTTCGCTGTAATAGGATTTAATACTGCCGCTTTTACTGTTGGCCGCTTTCATTTTATAGGTATAAGTTCCGCCGTAGGCAGCAACCGCTGTTGTAAACGATAACGAAGCGGTTGTTTTCATAAGCTTATAGGATCCATCGGGATTTTTGATGTAAAGCTCATATCTGTCTGCGCCTGTTATTTTATTCCATGATAATGTAAATGTGCCTGTGGAATTTACTTTAACTTTCATAGCAGGGATTTGCAGTATTTTCTTATTCACGGCACTTACACTTGTGCTGTAATCTGAAACATAGCTATGCTGACCGTCTGCAGCTCTTACCGCTCTGATTTTATAGGCATACTGTTTGCCGTATGCAGCAACCGCTGTTGTAAATGCGGTATCTGCTGTTGTTTTCATCAATTTATATGCACCGTCGGAATTCTTTATAAAAAGCTCATATTTTTCAGCACCGCCAATTTTATTCCACGAAAGCCTGAACGATCCGTTTGCATTTACACAAGCCTTCAACACCGGCGCTTTCAGTTCCTGAACATCGGCATTCTCAGCACAGAGTTCGGCAGTTTTTCCCTTTATTTCGGCAGATTTTGTTGTAAGCACACCTGACGATGAATAATAATATCCGCCGTTATAAATTACATATGCCTTATATTCATATGCCGTTCCTGCTTCCAAAGGCATATTCAGGGCTTTGCCCCAACCGATATTCCACGAAAAAGAAAAGGAGGAAGCCTTTGCCTTATCGGCTTCAACAGCCTGCTGCTTTGAAAGCCATTCGCTGCTTCCCTTTTTTCTTACCTGAATGCCTGTTGTTTTCATTGTAAGCTTACTAGGATTTTTAACAGTAAAATTAAGCTTAGCAGAAGCTGTTGTTATATCTGATGCTGATTTCACATCCACAGACGGACTGATTACAACCGTAGTAAATGTATTGGTTGCAGAATAATAATTCTTATTATTATATACTGCATATGCACGATATTCATAAACGGTTCCGGAGGATAAGGGCATATTCAGCTCCTTGCCCGAGCCGACAGTGCAACCGATTGTAAGTGCAGAAACATTCGTATATCCCGAAGAAACCGTTTTCGTTTTTGTTTTCCACTTGTCTGTACCCTTTTTTCTTACCTGAATACCAACAGTTTTAATTTTAATCTTACTTGGATTATTCCCTGTAAAATTAAGCTTAACGGAATTTGTTTTCAAATCCGTAGGCGACTTTACCGTTACCGAAGGCGTTTTTATATACTCATAAACACCCTTTACTCTCAGATAATAATGGCTTGGATTTTTTATTCTTTTTGAATTTACAAAGGCTGAAACCTGCGTTTCACAAACGCCTGTTTTTGTACCCAGTGCATTCATAACCTTTCCGTTTCCGATATAAATGCCCACATGGCCGGACCAGACAACAATATCCCCTAATTTTGCATTGGAATCGCCTGTTATCTTTGTTCCGTATTTGGATGCATTTGCATAACCATCAGTTGAGGTCGGAACCGTAAATTCGAAATGCTTATAAACATAGTAAACAAATCCGCTGCAATCAAAGCATTTCGGACCTTTGGCGGCATACTTATAAGAGCAGCCTTTAAATGTTTTTGCATATTCGGCAATCTGCGAACCTGTTGTTTCTGCAAAAGCAGAGTATTCCATTCCTGCCGTTACGCCGAAAAACATAAACACAGCCAGAACAAAGCTTATAAATCCTTTGGTTTTCTTCATAAAATACTCCTTTAATGAAGTCGCATAAACGGCATTATACAACAAGTTACAAAAAATGTCAAATATTACAACTTTTGTAATCATTCACATACAAAGAAAAGGCAGCTCGTTCTGAGCTGCCCTTATTTATCTGATTCAATTAAAATTATTCACTTAAAAGCTTTTCGGCAATTTTCTTCATTGCAGCACGGCACTCATCACTAATCGGAAGAAATGGCTTTCTGCATTCGCCCATATCAATTCCCATCTCTGTTAAAATGGCTTTTTCAGACTGGAAAACACCGAATTTAATCATTTCACAAATAATCTCATCTGCCTCATTCTGACCCTGAATAGCAGCTTCAATATTGCCCGACTTAAAATCATTCATTATCTTTTTGAACTTTTTGCCCATAAAGTTATACGTGCTTCCGATTGCTCCATCTGCACCCATTGCAAGACCGGAAAGAAGCGTTTCATCAAAACCGTTATAAACAACAATTTCACGGTCAAGCTGTTTAAACTGCTGAAGAGCAAACATATCGGAAGAAGTGTGCTTAATACCGATAAATTTCTCGTTTTTGAACATTTCGTTTGCAACTTCCTTAGTTAAAGAAAACTTGCCTGAATTCGGGAAATTATACACAATCATAGGAAGAGAGGTGCTGTTGGCAATATCATTATAATAACCTGTTACCGACTCAAGCGGGAAGCCGTAATAATAGGGTGCAACTGCGGAAATTGCATCATAGCCAAGGCTTTCTGCGCATTTTGCCATATCAATGGCAGCATCCGTATGCAGCGTACCGACATGTGCAATAAGAGTTGCTCTGCCCTTTGTTGCCTCGGCAACGCATTTAAAGGTTTCTTTTCTTTCCTCATTTGTTAAAAGAAGCCCCTCGCCTGTGCTTCCGCCTACATAAAAGCCATCTATCCCGTTTTCAAGGTTGAATTCAACAAGCTTTTTCATAGCTTCAAGATTCAGTGAAGAATCTTTATTAAATGGTGTTAACAAGGCTGAAAATAAGCCTTTGAATTTATTTAAGTCTGTCATTATTTAAACTCCTTTGCAAATCTTTTTGTAATATCCATAGGTCTTGTTATAGCGCTGCCGATAACAACAGCGTAAGGATCACACGCAAGAACCTTATCAAGCTGGGAAACTTCCCAAATTCCGCCCTCTGCAATAACTTTTGCATTGAGCTCATTTCTCATTTTTGAAAGCATATCATAATCGGGGATTGAAATACCCTTAGTATATTCGGTATATCCTCTCATTGTGCTTCCCACATAATCAAAGCCCATCTCGTCTGCAGCCTTAGCCTCTTCAAAGGTTGAGCAATCTGCCATAATTTCAACATCAGGTGCATGATCGCGAATATATTTAACCAGATCCTCAAGCTTTTCGCCGTTCGGACGGGGACGGTTGGTTGCATCAAGAGCAATAACCTCACAGCCTGTTGTAAGAAGCTCTTTAACCTCCTTGAGGGTTGGCGTTATATAAATATCGCTTCCCTCATAAACAGCCTTGATAATCCCGATAACGGGAACATCAACTTCTTTTTTAATTGCATTAATATCGGAAACATAATTTGCCCTGATGCCCTTTGCACCGCCGAGAACAGCTGCCCTTGCAAAATGATGCATCATATCAAGACCATAAAGCGGTTCACCCTTTACTGCCTGGCAGGACACAATTAAGCCCCTGTTAAGATTTGCCATTATTTCACCTCAAAATCAAATTTTAAATATTTTATCACATATTGATGTTAACATCAATATGTAAATGAAAAAAAACGCACGGTTGCAGTTTTTTTGTTTTGATGTTATACTCAGATAAAGTATGATTTTAAATACAGTATTTAACGAGGTGAAGTTATGAAAAAAATCAGCTTAAACGGCAAATGGAATATGTTTTTAAAGTCAGCAGGAAGAAGCTATACGGCAAATGTGCCATGCTCTGATTACAGCGCTATGCTTGACGAAAAGGCAATTCCCGATCCTTTTTATGCATCAAATGAAAAGGACTGCCTTTTTATTTCCGAGTCAGACAAAACCTTTGAAAGAAGCTTTATTCTGAAAAAAGAAGAGCTTGATAAGAATTATATCATTTTATCCTGCAAAATGCTTGATACACTTTGTGAAATCTATATAAACAATACTTTAATCGGAAAAGGGCAGAATGCATATGTCGGATACGAATTTGACATTAAAAAAGCAGTTAAAGAGGGAGAAAACCAAATAAAAATCGAATTTAAATCGCCTGTAAACTATGTTACCGAGAGGCAGAAAGAAAATCCGCTTCCCAGAAATGCAAACGGCATAAACGGCGTGCCCTACATAAGAAAGCCTGCCTGCCATTTTGGATGGGACTGGGGAATCAATCTGCCGTTTTCGGGAATAATCGGCGATATGGATTTATTGCTTTATGACGAGGGAATAACTGATTTTTATGTTGATCAGACACATGAAAACGGAACAGTTACATTGGATATAACAGCAATAGGAAACGGAACAGCCGTCGGAGAAATCATTTCCCCGAACGGAAATGTAATTCCGCTTGAATTCACGGATAACAAAACAAGTGTAACCATTGAAAACCCCGAGCTTTGGTGGACCTATGAGCTTTCGGAAAAGGATACACAGCCATTATATACAATCAACATTAACGGCATTACCAGGAAAATCGGACTTCGCACCATAACACTTAACCGGGAAAATGATGCATACGGAAGCAATTTCCAGTTTGTCTTAAACGGTGTGCCGATATTTGCAAAGGGTGCAAACCTGATTCCCCCAAATGCAATGGCAGACAAAGTAACAGAAGACGATTTAATAAAGCTGATTGATGACGCCCGCCTTGCCAATATGAATATGATAAGAATCTGGGGCGGCGGATATTACGGCTCAGATACACTTTATGATTTATGCGATGAAAAAGGTATCCTGATTTGGCAGGATTTCATGTTTGCCTGCCTTATGTATCCTTTTTACGAAAAGGAATTTTTGGATAATGTAAAAGAGGAAATTGCCTATAATGTAAAAAGACTCCGCCATCATGCTTCGCTTGCCTTATGGTGCGGCAATAACGAAATTGAATTTATGTTTGCACATCTTCCCGAAAGCCAGAAGATTGTGAAATGGTATAAGAAATTCTTTTATGAAATCCTGCCGGAGGAAATCAGAAAAGAAGATAAATCAACCTCTTACATAGAAACCTCGCCGATCGGAAGAGGCTTCAGAAAAAACATAACCGCCGATAATTGGGGTGACACCCATATGTGGCACGTTTGGCACGGAAGCCAAAATCTTAAATATTACAGAAAGAGAATGACAAGATTTTGCAGCGAATACGGAATGGAATCCCTGCCGAGCATGGACTGTATAAAAGAATTTGCCCCGGCCGACGAGCTTTCGCTTTATTCAAAAACCATGCTTTATCATCAGAAATGCCTTAGCGGAAACAGCAAAATGTTTTTCTATCTGCTTGAAAGATATAACGAGCCTGAAAGCTTTGAGAATCTGATTTATTTTACCGGGCTTACACAAATGGAATGCATACGGGATGCAACAGAGCACTGGCGCAGAAACAAGGGCAGATGCAACGGATCACTCTGGTGGCAGTATAATGACTGCTGGGGCGCTCCAAGCTGGTCATCCGTTGATTTCTTCGGAAAATGGAAACCGCTTATGTATGCATCAAAGGAATTCAACAAACCGTTTACCATTTCATTTGAAGATAAGAAAAACAAATTGGGTGTTTATATTATCAACGATACATTGGAGAAAAAGCAATGCTCGGTTCAGGTTGGAATTTACGATTTTTCAGGCAATGCCATTCTTGAAAAAAGCCTTAACCTGAATGTTGATGCAAATATATCCGAAAAGGCAGTTGAAATTCCCGTTTCTTCCGTAAACAAAAAGAACTGTTATGTCATGGCAAGGCTGGAAAGCAACGGCAAGCTTGTTGCCGAACGGACAAAGGTGCTTCTTCCCGAAAGAAAGCTTAAACTTCAGAAAGCCAAAATTAAGTGCAGCGTAATAAACAATCAGATTATTCTGGAAAGCAACACCTTTGCAAGGCAGGTTTTTGTGGATATCAAAGGTGTAAATATTCCCCTTTCCGAAAACGGATTTGATTTGTTGCCGAACCAAAAGAAAACCATTACACTTTCAAATAACGGATTTATCAATCCCGAAAATGTAACGGTTAAATGTGTGAACAATATTGAATGTAAAATATCAAATATCGGCAGATTTTTATACAGAGTTAAATTCGTTCTGCAGCCTGTAAACTTTGCAAATATGATTTATTATTCAATCAGTTAAATAGCAAACCAAAAATTCTGCATTTTTAATAAACTGAAAAAGTTCCCTCTGTGAGGGAACTTTTTGCTTTAATATACTTACTTTCTTTTCGCATTTACCACACTACTGTAGTTTGAGGTTGCATTCTTGTTTTTGCTTGTTACTGCTCTTACCTTGTAGCTGTAGGTTTTGCCCTTTGCCGCTACTGCTGTTGTAAATGACGTTGATGATGTTGTTTTCATCAGCTTGTAACTGCCATTTGCCTGTTTGATATACAACTGATAGGAGGTTGCTCCCGTTACCTTTCCCCAGGATAATTTAAACGAACCGTTCTTGTTGACTGCCACCTTTAAGGATGGCGTCTGTAATTTTTTATTGTTCGTTGCACTGAAGGCACTGCTGAAATTTGAATCTGCTGACTTATTGCTGTCATTTACCGCAAACACTTTGTATGTATATTTCTTTCCGTACTGGGCT
>DESD01000022.1 GCA_002361935.1 Ruminococcaceae bacterium UBA3323
ATTGTTGAAAATATTTAATAAGCACGATAAAACGGAGAATATCTCTGTTTGATTATGTTTAACGGGTTACACACTTATTTGTGTAATTATTAATAAGGAGAATGAAAAGCTATGGAAACTTCACCAAATGTGCAATCGAACACAGCAGGCAGACCAAAATCAAAGATAAGAATTATTCTTGAAGTGATAGTGCCGTTGATATTGGCCTTTATAATTATTCCGAATTTTTTGGGAGGAAGTTCATCAGCTGCCAAGAAAACGGCCGAAAGCTTTGTTAAGAAGGATGTTTATTCTTCACTTGGTATAGTTGCAGATACTTTCAGTTCTGAGGTTATATATAAAAATGGAAGTTCAAGACTGATCGTGGTGAAATTTGGTGTTGGTTCGAAAGATTGGATGGGTGCATACTGTGTTTATACAGAGGGAAAACGCTTATCAAACAGTACAACAATGATGCCGCCGGGATATGATTTTAAAGAAAACATAGAGCAATCCAAGGCATTGTTCGGTTTGTAATGATGCACTCAATCTGATACATATTAAAGAGCTCAGGCAGTTTTTACTGCCTGAGCTCTTTATAAATTATATTTCAGTTCTTCAACCGTCCGGTATCGTTTATTCGGGTCTATTTGTGTGCATTTCAGAATGATTTTTCCTGCTCTGCCTTTGGCAAGCTGTTCGCTTGGATGAACACCCGTAAGCATAACATTAAGCAGGATGCCCAGCGCATAAATATCAGCCCTGCTGTCACTTTGCGAAAGCCCGAATTGCTCGGGCGAAGCGTAGCCCACTGTTCCTAAAACTACTGTATCGGCTTCTTTTTCGGCTTTGAATATTCTGGAGGCGTTGAGGTCTATCAGCTTAATGTTTCCGCTTTCGGTTATGATAATGTTTTCCGGCTTGATATCTCTGTGAACAACATGAATATTGTGAAGAAAAGAAAGCACATCACAGATACTGCTGATTATTTTCTTTGCTCCTCTATATGTATATCTTCCGCTTTCAAGCACCTCTGCAACCGTTATTCCGTTTATAAATTCCTCAAGAACAATCTGTCCATCCTCAAGCATATATGTATCATAAATTTCCGGCAGATTTTCATGCCTGATATTTTTCAGAAAATTGTAAACCGCAACAGGTGAGGCGTACATTCTTAAAACGATATTTTTTCCCGTGCTTTTGTTCCTTATCTGAAAAATCTCACATTCGTTTTTGTTTGAAAGAATTTTTACAATGCCGTATTCTTTTTTTATGTTTTCAAGCATTTCGCTGCAATTCATTTTCCTCACCTGCCCTTTACATTATTTTAGCATATTACCATTATTTTTAAAAGTCTTTTCACCTTTATTGAATTGACTAACTTTATTATATATGTTATAAATAAATTGATACACAAAGGTGATTTCTTTACAATGAAAGGACTTGTGAAATATGAAAAAACGAGTATTAAGCTTAATTCTGGCAGTATTAATTGTTTTGTTATCCTTTCCGATAACGGCTTTTGCTGCAAGTGATAATTTTGCGGAAACACTAAGAAAACAGGGCTTTCCGGAATCCTATATTCCTGCTTTAACGGCACTGCATAACAAATATCCGAATTGGGAATTTGAAGCAATGATTACGAATGAAAGCTTCAGCTATGCGGTTTCTCAGGAAAGAAAAACGCATTCTCAACAGCTTATTGAAAAGTATTCCGCCAATGACGGAAAGGGATTTTATTGTACCTGTCCGGATTGCTATGATAAGAATACCAGCAAGAAAAATATAGATGGCTATATAGTGAAGGAAGCTCCGAATTGGGTTTCGGCATCACAAAGTGCTGTTGAATACTATATGGATCCAAGGAATTTCTTTGATGAAAAATATATTTTTCAATTTGAAAAACTAGATTATAATTCCAATCAGACAAAGGACGGCGTTGAAAAAATCCTTGCAGGCACATGGATGGCCAATTCAAATATTACATACAGGGATAAAAACGGAAAATCAGTTGCCTATTCCCCTGCAACCAAGTATTCGGAAGCTATTCTGACTGCGGCCAAGAGCAGCGGACTTTCGGCATATTATCTTGCTTCAAAAATTGTTCAGGAGGTTGGAGGTGCAAATCCGACTGCTGACGGCGCGATTGGAACACTGGATGGCTATAAGGGTATTTATAACTATTATAATATAGGTGCTTATACAGGCGGTAAGGATGGACTTTACTGGGCTTCGCTTGACGGAAAAGGTGCAGAGTATTTTACAAATACCGACAGTGTTAAATTAAGAAAAGGTCCGTCAACGGCTACCGATATGCTTGCAGCCCTTCCGCGTGCCACAGCAGTAACCAAATTGGGAGAAACAACCAAGCAGAGTGACGGCTATGTTTGGTATAATGTTTCTCTTACTTTAAACGGAAAAGGCTATACGGGTTATATACGCTCTGATTTGATTGGCGATAATTATAACCGGCCGTGGACAAATCCCTATAAATCAATTGTAAATGGTGCGCAATATATTGCAGACAGTTTTGGCAAAACCCAGAATACAGGCTATCTTCAGAAATTCAATGTCAATCCCGCTTCGCCGGACAGACACAGCCACGAATATATGGCAAATGTAAGCGCTGCGGCAACAGAAGCCTATAAAACCTATACTGCTTTTAAGGGAACCGATGCGCTTTCCGGAAAAACAACCTTTGTAATTCCTGTTTATAAGGATATGCAGCTTGCTGCGCCAACGCTTAAAGCAGCTGTTAATGCAAACGGTACATTCACACTTTCTTGGAGTAAGATTTCCGGTGCCGATAAGTATGAACTCTACATCAAGCAGGCAGACGGCAGCTACAAGCTGATGAAAACAACATCAGATACATCCTTTACAACAGCTGTTGCCGCTTACGGAAAACAGTATTCCTATAAGATGCGTGCAGTAAACAGTAAGAACGGCAGTTTAACCTCTGCCTATAGCACTGTGGTAAATGCAACAAATACAAAGAAATTACAGACACCAACAATGAAAGTTACTGTTAATGCAAATGGTACGTTTAAGCTTTCATGGAACGCAGTAGCAGGTGCAACCTCTTATCAGTTGTACATCAAGCAGGCAGACGGCTCTTACAAGCTGATGAAAACAACAAATGCAACCTCGTTTACAACTGCAACAGCCGCTTATGGTAAGCAGTATACCTATAAAATGAGAGCGGTAACAAGCAAGAACAGTTCAGCAACCTCAGCATACAGTGCAGCAGTAAATGCAACAAATACTAAAAAGCTGCAGACACCAAGTGCAAAAGTAACTGTAAACGCAAATGGTTCGTTTACCTTATCCTGGAACAAGGTAACGGGAGCAACAAGGTATGGCATCT
>DESD01000005.1:0-6550 GCA_002361935.1 Ruminococcaceae bacterium UBA3323
GTTCAACTGGTGGTTATGATTGTAGTTTTTGTGTGCTTAGACAATGCGTAAGCATTCGAGCTTGCATAGGGAATCAATAAGAAAAGAGCAGTGAAAAAGACTTTTTATATTGCTGATTTTGCTGAAATCTGTTATACTTTTATCAGCAATGCTTCGGAGGTATAATAATGAATATTTTTATGATAGGCGGTACGGGGCTTCTCGGTTCAGCTGCGGCACAGCTTTTTATCGATAAAGGTCACAGCGTAAAAACGCTTTCCCTTCCTCCGCTTCCTGTTGGTGCAGTGCTTCCGCAGGAAATGGAAATCATTCTTAAGGATGCAAACAAGCTTTCCGATGATGAAATGCTTGCAGTAATGCGTGGCTGTGATATGTTTGTTTTTGCAACAGGTGTTGATGAAAGGGTCGAATTTTCCGCCCCTGTTTATGATGCCTATTATAAATATAATATTGCTCCGCTTGAAAGGCTTCTGCCCCTTGCAAAAAAAGCAGGAATGAAGGGTGCGGCTGTATGCGGCTCGTATTTTGCATGGCTTGCAAAAAATCGTCCCGATATGAAGCTTTGCGATAAGCATCCGTATATTAAAAGCAGGGTAGAGCAGGAAAAGATTTGTGAAAAATATTCCGATGTGGATTTTCAGGTTGGTGTTCTTGAACTTCCGTATATTTTCGGAACACAGCCGGGCAGAAAGCCCGTTTGGGTTATTCTGATAGAACAGCTTCAAAGATTTGAAATAATGCCGTTTACAATGTATCCTGCAGGCGGTACGGCGATGCTTACCGTAAGGCAGGTAGGGCAGGCAATAGTCGGTGCGGCAGAGCAGGCTTTCGAAGCAGTTCAGGGCAATTGCGGCAAATTCCGTGCTTATGGTATTTCCTGCTATAATATGACCTGGCGTGAATTTCTTAAAATTGTTTACCGTGCGATGAACGGAATACCAAATAGAAAAATTTTTGATGTTCCGAAAAGTGCATTCAAAGCCTTTGGCATTGTTATGCGAAGGGATTATAAGAAAAGAAATGTTGATGCAGGCATTGATCCGGTAGGGCTTGCTGATATTATGGGTATGAATTTGTTTATTCCCACGGATGACTGCAAGGCACTCGGCTGTACAAATGATGATATTGAAAAAGCAATCTTCGATTCAATAAAGCTGTCTAAAGAAGCCTTTGAGGGCAAAGCACAGCTTGTTGATATGAAAGGCGAGTAATCTTAATTAGCGGCGGACTTTTGTCCGCCGTTTTTTTGTTTGCAGTGAGGGTTTATGTGCCCGCATTTTGAAGTTGGGCGGATATCATCCGTCTGTTTTTATAATACAAAAAATTCTGAAAAAATTTCTTGACATATATATTTCAATATAGTATTATTGTATTAGTTAAGTAACACAATAATAAGGGGGGTTAATTATGGATTATCAATTTGATAATGATAAACCGATTTATCTGCAGATGGTGGAGGTTATAAAAAAAGAAATCATCTCCGGCAGACTGAAATGCGGAGAAAAAATACCGTCTGTTCGTGAAATCGCCTATCAGGCAAAGGTGAATCCGAATACTGTTCAAAAGGCACTTTCCGAGCTTGAACGATGCGGGCTGGTTTATACAGAGCGCACCAATGGCAAATTTGTAACAGAGAATAAGTCTATAATCAAAGAGCATCGTGATGATATTATTAATGAAAAAGTTGAGTCATTTTTAAAGGATATGATTCATATTGGCGTAAATGAAGATGAAATCAGGGAATACCTTGACAGTAAGAAAGGATTGTTTAACAGTGAAATTGCTTGAGTGTAAAAATTTATCCAAAAGCTTTGATAATAAAGCAGTCCTGAAAAATATAAACCTTTCCGTTGGCAGCGGCAGAATTATCGGTTTGCTTGGAAAAAACGGTCAAGGCAAAACAACGCTTATCAAACTTATAAATGATTTGCTTACACCTACGGACGGCGAAGTGCTGATTAACGGAAGAACACCCGGCATTGAAAGCAAAAAGATTATATCTTATCTCCCTGAGCGTACTTATCTTGATAAGGATATGACTGTTCGGCAGGAAATTACCTTTTTCAGTGAGTTTTATGATAATTTCAATGTTGAACGTGCATATAATCTGCTTGAAAAACTCGGCCTTGATGCGAATCAGAAATTATCAAAAATGTCCAAGGGTATGCAGGAAAAGGTGCAGCTTGTTCTGGTTATGGCAAGAGATGCAGCGCTTTATATTCTTGATGAACCGCTTGGGGGTGTTGACCCTGCATCAAGAGATTACATTCTTGATACAATTCTTACAAATTTCTGTGAAGGTGCAAGCATAATCATTTCAACGCACCTTATTGCAGATGTTGAGCGTATCCTTGATGAAGTTATTTTTATTGATAAGGGTGAAATTGTTTTGCACGAGCTTGCCGATAATTTAAGAACGAAGCAGAATGCGAGCATTGATGAGATTTTCAGGAGGACTTTCAGATGCTGAAGAAATTATTGAAATATGATTTGAAATGGATTTATAAAGTGATTGCAGTATTTTATGCGCTTGCTGCTTTTTTTGCGCTGCTTTCATTCGGATTGTCAGCTTGGGGCAATTCAACACTTTTCAATGTTCTTGCACAAATTTCGTGCGGATTTACTGTAGCAATGGTTGCAAACTGTATTGTGAATTCAATTATGCGTTCATGGGTAAGATTTCACAATAATATGTATAAAGATGAGTCATATCTTACACATACACTTCCTATATCCCGGCATACAATTTTTTTGTCAAAAACTCTATCGGCACTTATCTGCATGTTTATATCAACCGCAGTTTCGGCATTGTGCATAATACTTTGCTATTATAATAATGCTGTGATCAAGGAAAGCGTGAAATCTATACTTGAATCACTGGCAGAATCGTTTGGCGTTTCCAAAGCGGCAGTGTTGGCGTTTTTTGTTTTTATAATTTTTCTTGAAATTATGTTTATTCTTCTTTCGGGTTATAACGGTATAATATTAGGGCATAAATCCAATAAAAAGAAAATGCCGAAAAGTATTATAATCGGTTTTGCCGTGTATCTTGCGTTTAATATTCTTACTGTTGGGCTAATCTGCTTAGCAGGCGTTTTTGATGACAGAATTATGGGTATGATTACATCTGCCGATGTTGTTGATATGTCAGCTGTTAAAATATGCTTTATTGTTTCGGCTGCTGTTTATGCTGTCTATAATCTGGCGCTTTATGTAATCGGAAGTAAATGCCTTAAAAAAGGTGTAAATATAGATTAAGTTATAGAGCAAGTGCGTTTTTGCATCATAAAAATAAAGCAGTGCCGAAAAAATCAGCACTGCCTATTTTTATTTAATCCGCACATCCGCCGAAAGCTGAAGATAACCTGCATGTTAAAGCAGGTGGGTTTTAGCCGCATTATTTTGTGCTCCCAGCGTCCGTATAAATACGGGAGGTCTGCATACCTGTAAGGCGAGCATAAATCCCTAATAAAAGATTGTTCGGGTTATTAAAGCTTTCGGTTGTCGAGATGCACAGACTGTAAACAATGTAACACTATATAGTATCACTGCTCAGGTTCAAAATATTCAACCTCAAATTTTTCTTCAACTTTTGCCATAAGAATATCGGAAATCTGTTCGTATTCCATTTCATCCTCAATTTCGGCAAGATATTCCTCGCCGTCCTCTTCAAGAACCTTAAGAATAACTACCTCGTAATCCGCCTCAACGATTTCTTCGGCATCATCTCTGTATTCTGTTATAGCAACATAAACATCATCTTCTGTTTCATATCTTTCAAGAAGCTCAAACAAGATTTCATTTCCGTTATCATCGGTAACGGAAATAATATCAGGCTCATAAAATTCCTTTTCGTTATCCATTTTTACAATCCTTTCTGTTTATCTGTTATCATTATAGTATTTTAATTTAATTTCGTCAATAGAAATATATGGCTTAATCTATTAGAAAAGATATCTGCAGCTGAGCAAAATGATATCCGGAAATGTAATAAATAATCAGTCAAATGCTATTTTATTTGAATTATGTATTTACGGTCTTTTTCCGTTTTAAAAGTAACTGTTGCTTTTTCCGTTTTTTCAGTTTCAATTCTTTTACCGTTACATACAACGATTAATTCTTTGTCGGCAGGGCAATAGATATTGCAGGTACTTCCTGAATGTGAAACCATTTCTATATTGTTCGGAATTCCGTTTTCCCACTCAAATGAAAATTCAAAACCGCCGCGTGCCATAATCCCTTTAACATCTCCGTTTTCAGCCCATGCATCCGGCAGAGCAGGGAGAAGCCTTATATAATCTGTATGGCTTTGTATAAGCATTTCGGATATTCCTGCAGTTGCGCCGAAATTTCCGTCAATCTGAAAAGGCGGATGCGTGTCCCAAAGATTATCCAGAGTGCTTTCTTTAAGCAGCTCGGAAAAGACCTTGTAGCTGTGATTGCCGTCAAATGCACGTGCCCAGGCGCAGATTTTCTGAGCCTTTGACCAGCCTGTTCCTCCGTCACCTCGGTCTTCAAGAGAAATTTTTGCGGCAGCCATAAGCTCAGGTGTATCGGCCGTAATATAATTTCCGGGATAAAGACCAAGAAGATGTGACATATGACGGTGATTGTTTTCAACTCCGTTTGATTCGAAATCGCTTTCGGTCCATTCATCCTCCTGAGGCCACTCCTTGATTTGTCCCCAAGACCCTATCTGAATCGGATTCAGCTTTTTTATTTGTGCTGAAATTGTCTTAATAAGTCTGTCATTAACAGCTTCGGAGTATCCGGCGTTCTTAAGAGCTTCTGCAGCCTTGAGTGTGTCTGAATACAGCTGCCATATGATTGTTTGGTCAAAGGTGTTTCCTGCAGATACCGGTCCGTGCTCGGGAGAAAAAGACGGAGAGGAAATAAGTCTGCCAGTAGCAGGATCATCAATCAGCATCTGAGACCACATAAGAGCACTTTCCTCCATTGCAGGGTAAATCAGATCTTTAAGTACAGTAATATTGCGGGTAAAATTGTAATAATCAAATGTATTCTGCATAAGCCATGCTCCTGCAGTCGGAGCCCAGCCCCATCTCCAGTCAGATCCGGGACCGGTATTTCCCATAGGGCTGTTTTGTGTATGCACCATCCAGCCGGTTGCTTGTGAGGTATCGGGTGTACCGTCAGGAAGATCTTTTCCGATTCCTGTATACATATTCGCTGTTTTTCTGCCCGGTTCACGCAGTGAATCAACATATTCAAGCATGGGAATGGCTGTTTCCGAAAGATTTGTAACATATGCAGGCCAGTAATTCATTTGCAGATTGATATTCATATGGTAGTCGCTTTGCCAGCTCGGGTCATTTTTTGCATTCCATACGCCTTGAAGGTTTGCAGGCAGACTCCCGATTCTTGAGGATGAAATCAGCAGGTATCTGCCGTAATTGAAATACAAGGCTTCAAGAAGCGGAGAAGCGAACCCTTTTTTATAGTTGGATAAAACCTTGTTTGTGGGTATTGCCTCTGCTTTTTGATTGATATTAAGCTTCATTCTGCCGTAAAGATTTTGATAGTCATCGGTATGACGTTTTTTTAGTTCATCATAGCTGTATTTTTCTGCATTTGCCATTATGCTTTTCACGGTTTCTGCCGGGTCTGTTCCGCTTCTGTATTCGGGATAGATATTGGCATAATCCGTGGCGGCGGTAAGCAGAATAACAACACTGTCGGCATCATCAATTCTGATACTGCCGTCTTCAGCTGTGATGCTTCCGCCGTCCAAAATGAACTTAACCTGTGCAGCATAACGCATTGAATTGTCGTCAGAAAGCATTTCACCGTTTTCAGCCTTCCCTGTAACAGTACCGTGCAAGGTGA
This sequence comes from Ruminococcaceae bacterium UBA3323, assembly GCA_002361935.1. Lineage (GTDB taxonomy): Bacteria > Bacillota > Clostridia > Oscillospirales > Acutalibacteraceae > Eubacterium_R. The sequence goes on from DESD01000005.1 coordinate 5,848, forward strand.
TTGTTTCGCCCTCTGCTTCAATTTCTCCGTTTTGGGCCGATGTCAGCGAAGCGGTAAAGGAAAGCTTGTTTTTGCCCTTAGCTGTAATACGTGAAACGATTATTCTGTCAGGATAACTGGCAAAAAACTCTCTTGTATATTGTGTGCTGTTTCTGCTGTAATTTACAGATGACAGGGCATTTTCAATATTTAAATCACGCACATAATCTTTAGCAGCGTTTGCACCGTCAAAATGCAGATACAAATCACCGAAATTCTGATATGCGCCAAGTCCGTTTTCATTTCCCTGAAGTTTGCTCATAGCGCTCTGTGCCGCTTCGTAATTCTTTTCAGCAAGAAGCGCCTGTATTTCTTTTACCGCTTTCCCGCCGTCATCACGTGCATTGCCTCCGCTGTACTCTTCACTTCCAGGGCCGCCCGACCAAAGTGTTTTTTCATTAAATTGAATGTGTTCCGTCTTAATTCCGCCAAATATCTTGGCACCCATATAACCATTTCCGATTGGCAGAGCCTGTTGTTCCCAGCCTTCATAATTATCGGTTGCAGGTTCCGTGTACCATAAGGTGTTTTCATCTCTTGGCGGTTCACTGAAATTTGCTTTTAGAATAATGCCCTTATTAAGATATGCAGTAATGCCGAAAGCTGCTGCGGCAATGCAGGCGCATCCGATCAAGGCAGAAATAATAATTATTATTACTTTTTT
>DESD01000005.1:6849-7008 GCA_002361935.1 Ruminococcaceae bacterium UBA3323
AATAATAATTATTATTACTTTTTTCATTGCAGTATACTCCTTATGGATGAAATATATGTTATCTTAATCTTAAACTGTTTTTTAATAAATTACAATAAGAATCAGCTATCTTTTTCAAATTTTAATACAAGTCTGTACGGCAAATAATATTGTTGTAAA
>DESD01000011.1:0-256 GCA_002361935.1 Ruminococcaceae bacterium UBA3323
TTATACAGGATGAACCTTTGTTTCGATATTATCGTGTTTGCCGTCAAGATTATACTTTGCATCTCTTCTGTTCTGGAAAAACTTAACAGCAACCTGATCAAACTGAGCATAGGAAAGAACATCCTCCTCCTGCTCATAATATTCAGCGATTTCGCCCTTGAACTTATCAAGCTCAGGCTTAAGAAGATCGGCAGGACGGCAATCAATAACAGGATCATCGCCAACAATTTTCTTTCTGAATTCAGGATCAATATCA
>DESD01000011.1:526-43190 GCA_002361935.1 Ruminococcaceae bacterium UBA3323
TCTGAATTCAGGATCAATATCACAGGGAGTTTTACCGTATTTGCCTGCAACCATATCCTTGAATTCTTTGGTAACCATCTTATAGCGTTCGCCCATAATAATGTTGAAAACTGCCTGTGTGCCGACAATCTGAGAGGTTGGTGTAACAAGCGGAGGATAGCCGCTGTCCTCACGAACACGCGGAACCTCGGCAAGCACCTCTTCAAGCTTGTCTGCCTTGCCTGCCTGTTTAAGCTGATTGAGAAGATTTGAAAGCATACCGCCCGGTACCTGATAAAGAAGCGTATTTGCATCTACGCCGAGCATCTTTGTATTCAGAAGTCCGTCTGCAATATATTTTTCACGAAGCGGTACAAAGAAATCACGGATTTCCGTTAATGCTTTAAGATCAAGACCGGTATCATATTCAGTGCCCTGAAGCGCTGCTACCATAGACTCTGTTGCAGGATGGGATGTACCCATAGCAAGCGGACTCATAGCCGTATCAATCACATCAACACCTGCTTCTATACCCTTCAGCTGAACCATAGAAGCAAGACCTGAAGTATAATGTGAATGAAGCTGAATCGGAATATTCACGGTTGATTTAAGTGCCTTAACAAGATCATAGGTTCCGTAAGGTGTTAAAAGACCTGCCATATCCTTGATACAGATGGAATCCGCACCTGCATTTTCAAGCTGTTTTGCGTAATTGCAGTAATAATCAATATCAAAAACAGGACCTGTTGTATAAGAAATAGCAGCTTGAACATGTCCACCGTATTTTTTAGCTGAATTGATAGCTGTTTCAAGATTTCTTACATCATTGAGTGCATCAAATATACGAAGAATATCAATACCGTTATCAATACTTTTCTTTACAAAATAATCAACAAGGTCATCAGCGTAATGGCGGTAGCCAAGCATATTCTGGCCTCTGAAAAGCATCTGAAGCTTTGTATTCGGGCATTTTTTACGGATCAGACGAAGTCTGTCCCACGGATCTTCATTGAGGAAGCGAAGGCAGGAATCAAAGGTTGCACCGCCCCAACACTCAAGTGAATGATAGCCGATTTTGTCCATTTTTTCAAGAATATCTTCAAATTCATCTGTTCTCATTCTTGTTGCAATCAAGGACTGATGTGCATCACGGAGAACAGTTTCGGTAATACCAATTTTTGCCATATCAGTCACCTCAGTTTAAAGTAACAATAATCTGACCTGCTTCAACACTATCGCCCTTATTAACAGCAATAGAAGCAACCGTACCGTCTGCAGGAGCAACAATATCATTTTCCATTTTCATTGCTTCAAGAATGCAAAGAACTTCGCCTGATTTTACAGATGCACCCACAGATGTTTTAACATCAAGAATTGTACCCGGCATAGGAGCCTCAACCTTGACTGTGCCTTCTGCGCCTGAAGCGGCAGGAGCAGCAGCGGCAGGAGCCAGCTTTGCAGCAGGAGCTGCAGGGGCGGCAGCAACGGGAGCAGAAGCAGCAGGAGCAGCAGCGCCTGCCTCGTCAACTGTTACATCATAAGGTGTTCCGTTTACTGTAATTGTATATCTTTTCATAATGGTTAATCCTCCTATTATTTAACTGAATGTTTTCTTGGAATCGTAGTTTCTCTTTTGCTGTCTAAAAAGCTGAGGGCGTTCATAAGCTTTGTTCTTGTTTCGGCAGGAACAAAGATATCGTCTATTGCTCCGCAGGCTGCGGCAGTGAACGGAGAAGCCATTTCAGCTCCGTATTCTTTTTCAAGCTCTGCTCTGCTTTCTCCTGCAGCAAGCCTGTCATTATAAAGGAATGCAACGGCTGCATCTGTTTCAAGAGGAGAAACAACAGCGGTATCCCAAGCAAAAACAAGGTCTGCATTTGAGCCTCTTCCTGCAAGTGCAATATAAGCAGCACCGATAGCTTTACCGGTTATAACGGAAATCTTAGGGCAGGTTGCAGATGCATATGCGGATGTAAGCTTTGTAGCCGCAACAAGCATTTGGTTTTCTTTTTCACCATTTAATCCCTTTGCGTTAACAAAGGTAATCAACGAAATATTAAATGCATCACAAAGCTTTATAAAAGCTTCAGCCTTATAAGCACAATTCGGGCATACAGCGCTTCCGTCAAATGCAACAAAGCCAACTGTTGAGCCGCCCATCTGCGCAAAAGCAGTTACAACATTTTCAGCGTAGCCTGCTTTGAGTTCAACAACGCTGTTATCATCGGCAACTGCACAGATAAGATCTTTTGCAGAAGCATCTGAAACATCGGAAAACTTCTCTTCAAAATCAAACATCGGAGCCGTTTCAAGATTGTTTGAAGGAAGAACAGAAACCAATTCCTTTGCAGAAGCAATAGCTGAATCAACATCATCAGCAAGAATATCAACTGTTCCCTGCTTAAAGGACTCTTCTGCTGTTACATTGCTTGGAGCTGTTACATAGAAATCTGCATCCTTTGCCGCAATAACAACATCTGCCATATTTGCAATAAGAGCAGAAGTTCCGAGGCATGAGCCTGCAACAACGGAAATCTGAAGAACAACACCTGAAACAGATGTTGAAGCCTTTAAAATCTCGCCGTAAGCATCAAGAGCTTCAAAGCCCTCTGTAAGCTTCATACCGTTTGAATCGTAAATTCCGATAACAGCTGAGCCTGTTTTTTGGGCAAGCTCATAAATCTTTTTAATTTTAGCACACTGTGCAACGCTGATTGCACCGCCGTCTACAGTTACATCCTGTGAGAAAGCATATACATAAACACCATTTACTGAGCCATAGCCTGCAACAACTTCAATATCGCCGTTTGCAGATTTAGCAAAGGCATCAAGCTCTGTAAAAGTACCTTCATCAAAAAGCGATAAAAGCCTTTTGCGTGCTTCAGTGTTTTTTACTGTAAGTTCACTCACTTAAAAATCCTCCTTAATAGATTAATCATAATTCTGAAAAAAATCAAAACTTCCAAAAATATCTATTCCTCGGTATTCTAACACTTTATATGTATAATTACAACTATTTTTTTATTATTATTTTTAAAATTTTATACAAAAAACGGCATTGAAAACAATGCCGTTTAATCTTTAGTATGCTTCAACAAGTATTTGAGCTATTTCTTCTCCCGAGCCTTCATAAACACTTGAAATCAACACGGAAATATATTCACCTGTTAAAATATCGCCTGCCGAAATCGGCTTGAATTCTTTTGATTTCAAATCATACATAAAGCATAGTTTGTCAGTATTATTAACGAATGCCTCCTCATCCCAGGAATCATAATGATCATCCAGATGAAAATCAATGTGGTATTCATTTGCTATACTATAATTCTTATCTATTTTTGAAAAATCAAGCACATCAAGAAATTCAATGAGCTTATTGCAATTAAAGCCTGCCGACCATTCTCTTGGCTCTTTATGCTGATATATAAATGTATCTGTATCGTCAAGATCAAAATTTCCGCCTAAACTACCGCAGTGATAGTAAACATCATCTCCCGTTACACCCTCAATATATAAATCACTAATTTCTTTATCACTATTAAGAAATACTTTCAACCACGTAATCGTAAAATCTCTTGATTCCATAGGATCAATAAATGATTGAATATTATCAAGCTGTGATCTTATATCTTTACTCGGAAGACAGATATGATTTTCAATCAGTGGATTTTTTGCATTTTTTACTGCAATTGTGCCTAAAACAGCAGAAATAATTACAGCAAATATTACAACAACTGCAATAACCATTTTGAGCATTTTATTTTTCTTTATATTTCTAACAACATTCTGCTCACTGACAGATAACACAGCTTCCTTTTCCAATCTTTCGCCCTGAAGAAGCTCGCTTACCGATACATTAAAAATTTCGCCGAGTGACTGCATAATTTCAATATCGGGATAATTTTTTCCGTTTTCCCATCTTGAAACCGCTTTATCACTGACACCGATTCTGTCCGCAAGTTCCTTTTGCGTTATGCCCTGTTCCTTACGAAGTTCAGCAATAAATGATGAAAAATTGTTATTCATAAAACCCTCTCCTCTCTCTTTGATTATAAGGCAATGCACACAAAGAGTATACCTATACAAAAGAGAACAGGTAAAGCAGAGCGAGAATTACTCCGCCGCCTTTTTCTCGGAGGAACGAAGAAGCTTTTTAACTTCATTTTCGGTTAAATCCCTCCACTTTCCCTGAGGAAGCATACCGAGCTTTAATGAGCCCATTGAGGTTCTTTTAAGCCTTGCAACCTCCAAACCGACAGCATCACACATTTTTCTGATCTGGCGGTTTCTGCCCTCGTGCAGTATAAATTCAAGAACAACTCTTCCCGTTTCCTGTGTAATAACAGTAACCTCACACGGAGCGGTTTCCCTGCCGTCTATTTCAATTCCGTTTCTGAGCTTATAGAGTATTTCATCCGAAACAGCAGGTCGAACAGTTACACGATAAACCTTTGCAAAATTATGACGAGGATGCGTTAAGGCATTTGCAAAAGAGCCGTCATTTGTTAACAGAAGCAAGCCCTCTGAATCCTTATCAAGCCGGCCGACAGGATAAATGCGTTCATCAACATCTTTCACCAAATCCATAACCGTTTTTCTGCCGAGTTCATCAGAAACTGTGGTTAAGTATCCTCTTGGTTTATGAAGCATAATATAGCGCATATTCGTTACTTTATTAAGCCTTTTACCATAAACGGTTACTAAATCCTTTTTAGGATTGATTTTATCACCGATACGTGCAATATGCCCGTTTACCTTAACCTTTCCTGCCTCAATAATCTCTTCGCTTTTTCTGCGTGAAGCCACGCCGCAGTCCGCCATAAATTTCTGAAGCCTTACATCATTCTTGTTTGACATAATATTCTACTCCCTCTTCTGCCACAATGGGAACAGAAGCTACTTCCTTTTCTTTATATTTTACAACAATCCTTCCGATTTCGCTGCCCTTTTCAACCGGCGCATAAGCAAACGGAAAGTAATAGCATTCGGTTGTTACAAGCTTAGGATCCAATACGTTTATTTCAGCCGAATACGAAGCTGAAACCGTATTTTTATCCCCGCCGACAACATCAATATTAATTATATCCTTAATTTCTTTTTTGCTGTACATTTTATCGCATTCATTATAAAGTGAGATATGATCGTTCCAATCATCCCCGTCATTAAGGGTTACACAAATCATGATCCTTCCGTTTCTGTTAACAGCAGAAACAAGACAGCGCCCAGCCTTTTCCGTAAACCCTGTTTTTATACCAATGCAATCATCCATAAAGGAAAGCAGCTTATTGTGATTATAAACAGCCTGCTTTTCTCCGTTTATGGTTACCTCCATTCTGCGTTCTTTACAAATCTGCGCAAAAATTTCATTTTTCAGTGCATTTGAAGCCAGAATTGCCATATCATATGCTGTTGAATGATGATTACCCTCATCAAGACCGGACGGCGTAACAAACAAAGAGTTCTGCATTCCGATAGAACATGCCTTTTCATTCATCATTTCGGCAAAGCCTTCAAAGCTTCCGCCAAGATAAAGACCTGCCGCATTGGCAGCATCATTGCCCGAAACAATAAGCATACCCACAACTAAATCGTAAAGAGAAATCCTGTCTCCTGCTCTCAGCCCTAATGAGGTTCCAATCACATTAACCATTTCATCCGATACGGTAACAATATCATCAAGCTTGCCGCTTTCACAGGCCACAAGCGATGTCATAATCTTGGTAGTTGATGCCATGCTTCGTTCCTCATAAGCGTTTTTTTCATACAATACTTCATTCGTTAATCCGTCAATCACAATTGCCGAAGCCGCACTGCATTGTGCACCATAAGAAACTGTTGGAATTACAAGCAAAAAAGCCAAAATAAAGGAAATTTTTTTCAACAAAATAATCACCTGCTAAAATATATATGCAGCAGGTGATTAAAATTTAATATGAATTATTCAGCTTTCTCTTCACTTTTTGAAGCTGTATCATCATTCTTGGCTTTGAGAAGCTGAGAAACCTGATCAACAAGCTCCGGAATCATGGAAATGGCACGATCGGCAGAAGAGGTATAATTATTAATCTGCATTAATCTTACCTTATCGTTCTGAATAACAATAAATGCAACAGGGCTGATGGTAATACCGCCGCCGCCACCGCCGCCGAACAGCTCAGCGTTGGATTTTGACGGAAGATCCGTACCTCCGCTTGTAAAACCATAGGAAACTTTAGAAACAGGAATAAGCGTTGTTTCGCCTGTTACCATAGGCTCACCGATAATTGTTGAAACATCAACCATTTCACGCATTTTTTCAAGAGTGTTTTCCATTATTTTGTTTACTGGTGTTTCTTTCATAACAATTCACATAGCCTTTCTGGCTACAAATAGTAATAAAAAATCACGATATCCTTGTTGTAGCCAGACAAGGCGTGATGTGAATTTAGCCATCTCAAAATTATGCCATCAGCAAATTTTGAGGGCAATACAATCGAAATAGTGTGATTCTTCACACTAATATCTCCTTAAAACAGATTATTTATTTTTAATTATATTCATCAGATAGGTTTTTCCTGCTGAAAACAGAACTCTTAAAACAGTTAAAACACTTATAGAACCGATAAACTGAAGCCCGTATTCATTCCTGGGAGCAATGAAATCCGGAGCAATCCAATCATCATAGTTATCCACTTTCATTCCGTTCAGAATCATGCCCTTAAGCGGATAGTAATACCTGCACACCCTGCCGTAGGCCTGCGCAATATCGGCAGCATCATTGCCGCCTACCAGTATTTTAACATAAAGCGAGTGAATATGGAAGCCCCTAAACAAAGTTAATATCGCATCAGAGGCAGTTTCAAACAGGTTTGATGCAAAATTCATAATTCCGACAATGCCATCTTTATTCCATATATCTTTTATATAGTTTTCTTTTTTTGGTTTATTATTTTCCGGCTTATTATCCTTGGCCTGTCCTTTTTCAGCTTCATCAACACAAGTTTTTTCTTTTCTGCCGGCCTTATCCTTTGATTTGGCCCTTGCTTTAATATCGGATTTTCTTTCCGCCGCTTTTTTTTCGGGAAATACAACAAAGGATAATAGTTTTGATAATTCTATTTCCTTTTCAATCCAAAGAAGCTTAACCGTAGTTTTCCAGCTTGAATTATATGTAATGGTAAAGGTAGCAGAAACGGAAAGAACGGCTGAAATAATCAGAATAATAACTGCAAGAATTATTAAAAACACAACCATCGGTATCATCCTTTCAAAAGCTATTCTTCATCCTCTGCATTCTCTTTTAATATTTTATCACTTTCATCTTCAAAAAGCGAGGTCTGGCCGTTATCTTTTGCTATTTTTTCAACCTCTTCAACAGAAGGAAGCTCGGGTAAATCCTCAAGGCTGTTTAATGAAAAGCATCTCAAAAATCTGTCTGTTGTACCGTAAACAAGAGGTCTGCCAGGCAAATCAAGCCTGCCCTTTTCTTCAATAAGACCTTTCTGAACAAGATTTGCAACAGGGCCGGAGCAATCCACACCTCTGATTTGCTCTATAAAGCTTTTGGTTACCGATTTATTATAAGCAACGATTGCAAGCACCTCAAAAGCAGCCTGAGATAACGGCGTATTCTTCTTAATTTCAAGAAGTGCCCTTACATCATCGGCATATTCCTCTCTTGTGCAAAGCTGATATTTTCCGTCTATGCGAACAAGACAAATGCCGCTGTTTCTTTCATCATATAAATCACCCAGATGCGCAAGCATTTTCGTTACATTCTCAATATCAAGCTCAAGAAGTTCGGCAAGTCTGGAGGCCTCAACAGGCTCCCCGGATGCAAAAAGCATTGCCTCAAGCTTGGATATAATATTTTCTTTACTCAATATTTTCTACCTCGTTAATAATTTGAACATCGGGGTTATTCATTGCACCCTCAATAGATATTTTCTTGGTTTTTGCAAGCTCAAGCACTGCAAGAAATGTTGCTACAAGATCACTTTTTGTTTCAGCACCGTCAAAAAGCTTTAAAAACTTAACCTTTTTACCGCTCCACAGTTTTCTCATAACCGTACTTATTTTGGAAGCAACATTCACAAACTTTCTTGCAACAATAACCCTGAAAGAATCAATGGGAGGAGGAAGCTTTCTCTGTGCTCTGCCTGCAGCAGCGATATATGCATTTAAAAGTTCCTCGCCCTCGTGAAACCGCTCATAATCATAATTTATGTAACCGGGCTGCGGATCGCGTACATAGCGGTTAAATCCATCCGTCTGCCTGCTGAGTTTTTCAGCCATAAGCTTGCAGTCCCTGTATTCTATAAGCTCGCCTGTAAGCTCGGTTTTAAGCTTTTCGGCCTCCTCATGCCTTGGAAGAAGAGAAACCGTTTTGATATAGATAAGCCTTGCAGCCATTTCAAGGAAATCACCTGCAACATCAAAATCAGCAGCTTCCATCTGGCGAACATAATCCAGATACTGATTGACCAGCTCAACAATGGGAATATCATTAATATTCAATTTATGCTTACTTATAAGATGCAGCAGAAGATCCATAGGACCTTCAAACACCTCAAGCTTATAATTTAACTGTTCCATAATACCTCAAACAACTAGATTATATATTAAGTTTGGAATAAATGAAATGATTTTCATCAGCCAATCCGAAATGAGCGCAATAGGCGTATTGAGAGCACCTGTAAACAACAGAAGCAGAAGTGCAATCATGATATAGCGTTCATACTGAAGAATTTTAAAATATGCTTTGCTCGGAATCAGAAATCCGATAACCTTAGAACCGTCAAGCGGCGGAATCGGAAGAAGATTGAACACTGCAAGGGAAATATTGACGCTTGCTGCAAAACTAAGAAAAGACAAAATAAAAAGTACAGCAACATTTTGCGGAAACAGCAGAACAACATAATAAAGACAAACAAAAATACATGCCATTAATACATTTGAGCCGGGACCTGCAAGAGCCGTTACAATCATACCCTTTTTAGGCTCTTTGAAATTTCTTGTATTCACAGGAACAGGGTTTGCATATCCGATACCAAATAAGAATAACATAATTGTTCCGAACAAATCAAGATGTGCAAACGGATTAAATGTTAATCTTCCCAAATTCTTTGCAGTTGAATCTCCCATTTTATAAGCTGCCCATCCATGTGCAAGCTCATGAACAGGAAGGCAGAAAAACACAACAAATATTCTTGAAAAAATAACAGCAAAAATTAATGAAGGCTCTCCGCTTCGTAAAACACTTAATAAAGACATAACACACTTCCTATTTATTATTTAACGGATTTAACCATACGGTTATTTCCATAGATATCTTTCATAACTTCTATTTCCCTAAATCCCTGACTTTTAAGAATTTCATACACATCATCGCCCTGATCCTCGCCGATTTCAAGGAAAAGCATACCGTTTTCCCTAAGATTGGCTTTCCATTTTTCAGCAATTATCCTGTAGAAATCCAAGCCATCCGAACCGCCGTCAAGAGCCATAGACGGCTCACACTGAACCTCACTCTGAAGCAGGCTTATATCACTGCTTTTAATATAAGGCGGATTAGAAACGATTATATCTGCGTTTTTAATATCAGACGGATCATTGATATCGGCATTGATAACCTTAACATTCGGGGTATTCCCGGCATTTTTTAAAAGATACGGAAGTGCCTCCGTGCTTTTTTCAATGCAATAAACGGTTGCAGACGGCACTGCCTTTGCAACACTTATACCAATGCAGCCGCTTCCGGCGCACAAATCAACAATAACGGGATTTCCTGTCCTTTCGGCATGCTTTATAACAAGCTGTGTCAATTCCTCCGTTTCGGGGCGAGGAATCAAAACCCCTTTTCCAACATAGAATTCACTTTCATAAAAATCCCATTTACCGATAACATACTGCAGCGGCTCTCCGCTTTTCACACGCCAGAGCATATCGGCAAATTTTTTCATTATAATCAAATCTTCATTTTTATGAATTTCATATTCGTTATTTTTTATTCCTGCACAATGGCAGCAAAGGCAAAGAGATTTAAAATCCGCCTCATCAATACCGTTTGCAGATAAAAAATATACACCGTAATTATAAGCTTCCGCCAGAATCACTTTATTTCATCATCCTCCGGATTATCTGTAATAACAGCCTTTAATGCCGCAATTCCCACCTCAATAATATCATCAGAAGGCTCTTTTGTAGTTAATCTCTGCATCCAAAGACCGGGAGCGGAAACGATTTTTACAAAAAGATTATCATGCCTTCCCGCATACTTTATAAACTCATAACCGAATCCCATAATCAGCGGAAGAAAAGCAAGCCTTAATAATATCCACAATACCCTGTTATCGGCAATTTCAGGGAATATTTTAGCAACAACAGTATAAACGATAATACTGAAAATTAAAATAACAAAAATAAAGGATGTGCCGCATCTTGGATGAAAGCGGCTGCATTTTTTCACATTTTCAACTGTTAATTCCTCACCCTGTTCATAGCAGGTTATGGATTTATGCTCTGCACCGTGATACATAAAGGTACGCTTTATATCTTTCATTTGGCTTACGATTGCAATATAAGCCACAAAAATCACAATTTTTAGAATGCCCTCAATCAGCCCGCGGTAATCCGTTATGGCATTTCCCGACCACTCATTTACTTTGCTGAAAAACAGCACGGGGAAATACATAAAAAGAAGAAAGGCAAGAGCAATGCCGAGAACAGAAGCAATACCTGTAATAAAGCTCATAAGCCTGTCGCCGAATTTATCAAGAACCCATTTTTCAAATTTAGACGGATTTTCCTCTTCCAGCTCCTCCATTCCCGAAACCTCGGCGGAATACATAAGCGTTTTATAGCCGATTTTCATGGATTCAATAAAATTCACTACTCCCCTTATTACCGGAAAGCCCAAAATCTTAACTTTATCTCTTATATGCTTTATATCATGATATTCAACCAAAATCTCCTGATCGGGCTTTCTGACTGCCGTTGCCATACCCTTCGGTCCCTGCATCATAACGCCCTCAATAAGAGCCTGCCCACCGACAGAAGTTTTGTGAATTTTCTTTTCTTCCATTATTAATTATCGCCTTTCCGTATTAAGAGTAATATCCTCATCGGTAACCTCGTCCATTTTCGGCTCGGACATATCAATTTCCTGCTTTGTCGGAACACTGTCTACAGGCAGATAGATTGTTACAAGCGTGCCGACATTTTCTTCACTGTCTATCTCAAGCTTACCATTATGCAGATTAATAATTTCGTTGGTAACAGCCAATCCGATACCCGAACCTCTTACGGAAACATTTGCCTTATAGAATTTTTCCATAACATGAGGCAAATCCTCTTTTGAAATTCCGCAGCCCTGATCTGCAATTGAAATCTTGATTGCATTTTTACCGTTAAACTCGGAAAATTCCGCTTTAACAAAAATTTTTGTATTCATTTTAGAGTATTTAAGAGCATTATCAAGAATATTCATAAACACCTGCTTCAATCTGTTGGGATCGGCATTTGCAGGTGCAGGAAAATCCGGAATACTGTAACGAACCTCTATACCCTCACGCATTGCTCTTTCACGGAAAGTAAATACCGTTTCATCCAGCTCAGCGAAAATATCTGTTTTCATTAATCTTAAGGTCATTCTGCCGCTTTGAAGTCTGCTGAAATCAAGAAGCTCTTCAACAAAGCCCTCTAATCTTCCTGCTTCATTAACAATAACCTGAAGGCCCTTATTGGTAACCTCATCTCTTTCTCTGTCAAGACCGAAAAGAAGCGTTTCACCCCAGCCTTTAATTGAGGTAAGCGGCGTTCTGAGCTCGTGAGAAATCGTTGAAATGAAATCATTTTTCATGGTATCCGCTGTTGCAATATCCGCCGCCATGGAGTTTATGGAATCGGAAAGCTTACCGATTTCATCATCATATTTTTTTTCTATCCTGACATCAAGATTACCGCCGGAAATTTCCTTCGTTTTCTCGGTTATTTCCTTTAACGGAATAACAATGGAACTGATAAAGAAAAGATTTGATGCGGCAATTGCGATAAAGATTAAAACAAGAACAAAGAAAACAACCAGCAGAATAATAAATATCTGCTTGTCTATTTCCTCCACAGAGGTCATAACCCTTACAGCACCGACATTTGCGCCGTTGGAATCGGTAATAACACGGCTTACTGCCATAATTTTTTCACTGCCGTTATCCTTGCCGACATATCTGCTGATACCGTCCTGATTTGCCATTGCTTCCTTATAATCGGGCATTTCGGATTCGCCGTATGTAAAGCCGTTTGAGGAAGCGATAACCTTGCCGTCATTATCAATAATCCATACGGTTGTTTTATCCTTATAGGAATAGCTGTCTATAAATTTAGCAGCAGAGGTTTCAAGGGAGGTTCCCGAATCAAGATTCGTTGAAAAATAGCTTACTGCAGCGGTTGAAGCACCGCTGTTTAATATACTTTCAACAGAATTATAATAATATGTTCTTATCGTAAATACAGCAATAATGAAAACAATAATAAGCACAGCAAGAATAACGCTAACTATATTTGTAAGCCAGCGTTTTGTTATGCCCTCAAATTTAAGACTTTTAAGTTCCTTGAATATTTTCAAATTCATATTGCCAATCTTCCGTAGTTAAATTATTTTATATCCGTAACCCATTTATAGCCAAGGCCCCATATAGTTATAAGCCTTGTGGGGCTTGACGGATTATCCTCAACCTTCATACGAAGCCTGCGGATATTAACATCAACGATTTTTTCATCACCGTAATAATTGCTGCCCCAAACCGTTTTCAGAATATCTGTTCTGCTTAAGGCTGCATTCGGATTTTTGAAGAAATATTCAATAATCTGAAATTCCACCTGTGTTAATTCAATAAGATTTCCGGATTTGGAAAGCGTATGGTTTCTGAGATTGAGTTCAAACTCATCAAGACGGATAGTTTCGCCTGTTGTATCATTTTTTCTGAAGCCTCTTGTCATCTCTACACGTCTGTAAACCGCATCAACCCTTGCCATAAGCTCACTGGGAGAAAACGGCTTGGTTACATAATCATCCGCTCCGACAAGAAGCCCCGTAACCTTGTCCATCTCCTGCGTTCTTGCAGAAAGCATAATAATACCCAGGTCCGAAGAACGCTGACGAAGCTCCTTGCAGACCGTAAGCCCGTCCATTTCAGGCATCATAATATCGAGGATGGCAACATCAAAATCGCCGCCCTCCTTTTGGAAGATATCAAGCGCAACAGCACCATTTTCGGCCTGCATAACATCATATCCGCTGCGGGTTAAATTAATAACAATAAACTCGCGGATAGATTCTTCATCTTCAGCAACAAGTACCTTTTTCATATTCATTCTCCTTCATATGATTTAATCATAGATTTCAAATCTTCTGTTGAAATTTTTATATCTGAATCATTGCTGCAGGCAGCAAGATAAATATAACCTGATTGATTCATAATTTCCGTATAACCGGAATACGACTCTTTATTATCATCGTAAAGTGATTTTAACAGCGCCGTAATTGTAAACGAAACCTTTTTGCTTTTATCAGATACCGCTAAGGTGCTGTTTTTCGAATCATAGGAAACCGTAATATCCTCAAAGAATTTTTCAGGAATAATTACCTGATAATTATCCTTTTGCACAGCAAGTGAATAGCAATAATGCTTAAGAATATCATCGCTGTAATACTGCCAGTCAACTGCTTCAACCTGTGCCGGAAGGCCGTTTTTATCTGCATCAAGCGGAATATTGATGTGGCTTCTTCCGCTGATATACTGTGAATACAATTTAACATTTCTTGTTGTTTCCTTCGTAATGCCGGTTGCATAATTATAAAACGGAGAAATAATTGTATCATAATAATCTGACCACATAACGATTTCCGTAAGCATCTGCGAGCCGTTTGATTTTGCTGCATCAGCATAGATACGGGCTCTGCCGTTCACATCTTCGGCTTTTATGCTTTTGTAGGAACTTATATGTCCGTCAAGTTTTGTACTGCCTAATGATTCCGGTATTTTGTTTTTATAAGAATACAGCACAGCCTTTGCCGATATAGCATCGCCGCTGTCTACCGTAAAAACCAAAAGCTCTTCCATGCCGTTTCCGCTGATATCGGCAGCAATATAATCATTCATTATAATCGGCTTACCGACGTTGCGAAGAGAAAAGCCCTTTTCATTATCGTTTCTTCCGTAAACGGTAAGATAATGGCTTGAAGAGGTGCTGAAAGCATCCCACAATACAAGAAATTCGAGTCTGCCGTCACCGTTTAAATCCCTGAAATCTATAGAATAAATATCAGAGCCTTCACCCTCTATATTGCAAACAACATTCCATTCGGATTCGGATTTATCAATAACCGCCATATTAACTGTATCGGGATTTGATGACGGTTCATAAAACGTTATCGCCTCTTCATCTCCATCCTGATCTACATCCATAAAGATATACGAGGTTTTGTAATCCCCTCCAACAGGAGTTTTAAGAGAATAACCGTTTTTAATATAGTTATCAAGCGCTTTCTGAACATTTGCATTTTCGCCTGACGGAGAAATCGGATAAATCAATTCCTCTGCTGTAGAAAACAATCTGAAGGAGCAGCCACTTAAAAGCAATGCCAAAAACAAAACAGGCAGCAAAGCCTTTAAAAATTTCACATTTACGCCCCTTTCAGATAAATCTTAAAACACATTTTAATAATTGTTTATACACTGTAACATTATAACATCATATCATTACAAAATAAACAGCTTTTTTAATATTTTTACAGAAAGATTACAAAAAAAGCTTAATATTAATCATATATTCCGAGGATTTTCAGCCTTTCATTACGTTTTGATGAACGCTTCCGATAAAAATGCATACATACACAGTAATGATATGTTATCATTCAAGCTGTATCGTTTCTATCAAGCAGCAATGATTCCGCTATATTCGTTTTCCGAACAGAATTAAATGGATTTACAGTAATCGTAAAACTGTAAAAAAAACAGTTAAAAGTCCGCAGAATACTCTGCGGACTTACCTTTAATTTTATTCATAAACCGAGCGTTTAAGCTGACCGATATACGGAAGATTTCTGTATTTTTGGTCATAATCAAGACCATAGCCGACTACAAATTCATCCGGCACATCACAGCCGACATAATCCGGCGTAATCGGCGCCACTCTTCTTTCAGGCTTATCAAGCAGCGTAACGATTTTGATTGAATTAGCTCCCCTTGTTTTAAGAATTTCCGAAACATAATTCAGCGTTCTGCCGCTGTCAAGAATATCCTCTACAAGAAGAACATCGTATCCATTCAAATCAATATCAATATCCTTTGTAATTTTAACTCTGCCCGTAGATTCCGTGCCGCTACCATATGAGGAAACGGACATAAAATCTATACTGAGCGGAAGATTGATATTTCTTACAAGATCCGTCATAAAAAACACACAGCCCTTAAGAATGCCAAGAACAAGAAGATTTTTATCTTTAAAATCTTCGGTTATTTTCCTGCCGAGACGTGCATTGATTTCTTTTAATTCCTCTTCGGTTACAAGAATTTTTTCAATATCCTTAAGCATTTACCGTTCCTCCCTGAAATATGAAAGTCCAAGAGAAGCAGGACCCTGGTTTTCCTTTTTATCACGCATAGAACTAATAATAAGAACGATAATCGTTACAATATACGGAAGCATTTTGATAAGCTCCTGCGTTCTGAGGGCAAGTCCCGGAATATAGAGATAAACAATATAGAGACCGCCGAAAAGGAATGAGCCTAAAATAGCCATATCCGGCTTCCAAACGGCAAAAATAACAAGAGCTATTGCAAGCCAGCCTCTATCACCGAAGCCGTCATTTGACCATACGCCGCAGGCATAATCCATAACATAATACAGACCGCCGAGACCGGCTATCATGCTGCCTATGCATGTTGCAAGATACTTTGTTTTTTCAACGTTTATGCCTGCTGCATCAGCAGTGGCGGGATTTTCACCCACCGCTCTCAAATGAAGGCCTGCTCTTGTGCGTTTTAAAAAGATTGCACAGATAATCGCTATAATAACAGCAAAATAAGCCAAAAAGCCGTATGAGAAAAATATCTTGCCGAATGCGCCGAGGCTGTCTGCAAAAGGAAGCGTTTTCTTGAAAACCGCACTGGTTGCCGTAAGCGCAACAGACGGAACGGCACTGCCTGTTAATTTAATCAGTGAGCCGCCGAAGAAATTTCCGAAGCCGACACCAAAGGTTGTTATTGCAAGACCCGTTACATTCTGATTTGCTCTTAATGTTACAGTTAAAAAGCAATACACAAGCCCGATAAGAAACGCACCTAAGAGGCAGCTAAAAAGCGGTATAAGCAACGCCAATACAGGATTAACCGTATCAACCGACTGTTCATAAAGAAACGCACCAATTACTCCGCTTATGCTTCCTATATACATAATTCCGGGAATACCAAGATTAAGGTTTCCCGATTTTTCAGTTAATATTTCGCCGGTTGCGCCGTAAAGAAGCGGTATGCCCTGGCAAACTGCACGCTGAAGAAAAGTAATTAATGTACCCATATCACTTTACCTCCTTATGCGAATTACGGAAATGAAGCTGATAATTAATAAAGAATTCACTTCCGATTATAAAGAAAAGAATAATACCCGTTAAGATATCCGAAAAGGACTGATTCAGCCCGAATACCGTTGATATCTCGCTTGCACCCTTTTCAAGAAAAACAAGCAGAAACGAAGTCAGAATCATATTAATCGGATTAAACTTTGCAAGCCACGATACCATAATGGCAGTAAAGCCGCGGTTATTTGCGATTGTTGTTGAAATCGTATGGTTTGTACCGCCGACAAGAAGAAGCCCTGCAATACCACAGATACCACCGGACAAAAGCATAGTACGGATAATAACCTTTTTTACGTTAAGACCAATATATCTTGCCGTGTTTTCCGATTCGCCCACAACTGAAATTTCATATCCGTGCTTACTGTATTTCAGATAAATAAACATCAAAATCGTAAGCACAAGCACAATAAGAATATTCAAAAGATATTCATTGTTTCCGATTGTAGGCAGCCATCCGGCATGGGTAGACTGATTGATGATACCGATTTTGCTTGAGCCCTTCGGGTTTTCCCAGAGCATAACAAAGTAGGAAACAAGCTGAATTGCAACATAATTCATCATAAGGGTAAACAGCGTTTCATTCGTGCAGAATTTTGCTTTGAAAAATGCGGGAATAACTGCCCAGATTGCACCGGCAACAATACTTGCGGCAATCATAACAATAATCAGCAGTGCATTCGGCATTTTACCGCCGAAAAGATACATACAGGCAGCCGTTGCCAAACCGCCGATAAGAACCTGTCCTTCCGCACCGATATTCCAGAACCGCATTTTAAATGCAGGCGTAACGGCAAGAGAAACACAAAGAAGCATAGCAAGACTCTGAAGAAGATTCCATACTCTTCTTGTTGTTCCGAATGCACCCTTTATCATAGTTGCATAAACACTGATTGGATTCTCGTGGGTTATAATCATTGTCAGAAGCGCACACACAATAAGTGCAGCAACAATTGCACCGATTCGTATCAGCCATGATTTCTGCCAGGGAAGGCTGTCTCTTTTAACAATATGAAAAAGCGGCTCTCTTTTTTTCTGATTGGCTTTCATATTACGCCCCCTCCTTTTCCGTACTCTTGGTCATAAGCAAACCGATTTCTTCCTTTACGGCTGTTCTGCCGTCCACAATACCTGTTATTTTACCTGAATTGATAACCATAATTCTATCACAAAGCTCAACAAGAACATCCAGGTCCTCACCTACAAAAATTACGGCTACACCGCTTTCCTTCTGCTTAGTAAGAAGATTGTAGATGGTATAGGAAGAGTTAATATCAAGCCCTCTTACAGGATAAGCTACCATAAGCACCTTTGGATTGGATGAAATTTCACGGCCTACAAGCACTTTTTGAACATTGCCGCCGGATAAACGGCGAACAGGGGTGGCGGCGCTTGGCGTTACAACGTCAAGGCTTTCAATAATCTTGTCTGCAAGTGATTTCGGTGTTTTTCTGTCCAGAAATGCCGAAGCGCTTTTTTTATAGCTTCTGAGCATCATATTATCCACAATATCCATATTGCCGACAAGTCCCATACCCAATCTGTCTTCAGGAACGAAGGAAAGTGCAATTCCAAGCTTTCTGATATCCTGCGGTGATTTACCGATAAGCTCCTTTGGTTCTTCATCCTCGGGCTTATAAAGTATACTTGATTCGGGAGTAGCTTTCTGAAGGCCTGCAATGGCTTCAAGAAGTTCCTTTTGTCCGCAGCCTGAAATACCGGCAATACCGAATATTTCTCCCGAACGGACAGTAAAATTGACATTATCAAGCACAAGCTTGTTTTCGGCACCTTTAACAGAAAGATTTTTTACAATTAATCTTTCCTGTGGGTTAATCGGATCGGTTCTCTTGATATTGAGGCTTACCTTTTCGCCGACCATCATTTCTGTTAAGGATTGCTCTGTTGCTTCGCTTGTAAGAACTGTGCCGATATATTCACCCTTTCGCAGAGTGGTAACCCGATCGGAAATATCAAGCACCTCGTGAAGCTTATGCGTTATAATGATAATGGATTTTCCGTCTCTTTTCATTCGGCGAAGTATATTGAAAAGCTTTTTTGTTTCCTGTGGTGTTAAAACAGCGGTGGGCTCATCCAGAATAAGGATATCCGCGCCTCTGTAAAGCACCTTTATAATCTCAACCGTCTGCTTTTCGGAAACGGACATTTCGTATATCTTTTTATCAAGGTCAATTACAAAGCCGTATTTATCCGTAATTTCCTTAACCCGTTTTTTTGCTTCTTTAATATTAAATTTCTTATCGTCCTTAATGCCAAGCACGATATTTTCAGTTGCAGTAAAAACATCAACAAGCTTGAAATGCTGATGTATCATTCCGATTCTGTATTTGAATGCATCCTTGGGCGAGCGGATAACAACCTCTTCCCCATTCACAAAAATGCTGCCCTCATCGGGATAATAAATTCCTGAAACCATATTCATCAATGTTGTTTTGCCGCTTCCGTTTTCGCCGAGAACGGCAAGAATTTCACCTCTGTTAACCTGAAGGCTTACATCCTTATTCGCAACAACACTGCCGAAGGTTTTTGTTATGCCTTTTAATTCTAATGCAAGCTCCTGTTTCATCGCTTACCTCCGCAAAAGTTAATTAAAAAATCTGTGACCGTGTATATGCACGGTCACAAACATTGCGAGATTTATTCTCAATTACTGATCAATATTGGTAATACCATCAATATCAATATCGAAATATGGAGCAGAACGCTTTGCTGATTCATCAAAATAACCATCTGCGATTGCTTCTGTATCAGGAGTAAATTTATCATCCGTATCAACATCAGCCATGTAGGAGGTTAATTTTTCACCCTTTACAGTAAAGGTGGATGTATCAAATACATGAAGCGTACCGGCTTCAAGCTGAGCCTTAACCTCTGCAACCTTTTCCTTTGTGCCGGGAGCTGCAGCCTTTTCGTTGATGTCGCTGAGAACAACTGAATTGGTTTTAAGAGTGCCTGTCCAGTCTTTATCAATAGCCTCACCCTTGCTTGTCTGCGTGATGATATATTCAAAGTAAGGAGCCCAGTTGATAGCTGATGAAACAATAAATGTATTCGGGCAGGCATCTACAGTGCTTCCGTTGTAGGAAACGTTAGGAACGCCCTTTTCTTCACAGGCAGTAGGAGCACCCATAGAGTCAGCATGCTGGCTGATAAGTATGCAGCCGTCGTTGATAAGCTTGTTTGCAGCTTCCTTTTCCTTAACCTCTGAATACCATTCACCTGTAAATGTAACCTCCATGGTTACGGTTGGGCAAACACTTTTAGCACCAAGGTAGAAAGATGTGTAGCCTGATTTAACCTCTGCATAAGGATGAGCACCTACATAACCCATTTTAGCATTATCGGCTGTAACGGTAACATTGCCGATTTTTGTGCCGTCTTCAATCATCTGATTGATTTTCATGCCTGCAGCAACACCTGCAAGATAACGGCCTTCATAGATGGAAGCAAATGCATTATGGTAGTTATCAAGACCTTCTGTATGTGCTCTTGTACCTGTTGCATGACAGAACTGAACATTTGGATATTCCTTGGCTACATCAACCATATAGGATTCATGGCCGAAGCTGTCTGCAAAGATAAGATTACAGCCTGCATCAATAAGCTCCTTAGCTGTATCTGCACACTGCTGATCCTCAGGAATGTTCGTTCTGATGATGTACTGATCCTCTGTAAGACCTAAGGTTTTAACTGCCTCTTTTGCTGCGTTGATGAAATTAAGATCATAGGTTGAATTTTCATCATGTAAGCAAATAAAGCCGATTTTCACCTTGCCTGCATCGCCGCCGTCTTCCGGCTTATCTGAGCTGCCTGAGCAAGCTGCAAACACGCCTGCAACAAAGAGAACGCTGAGAAGAACAGCAATGATTTTCTTTGACATTTTCATTTTTCTACCTCCGTAAAATAGAAATTTAATGTTTTATTATAAGGCTGAATTGCCGAATAATCCTTTTAATCCCTGAACTCAATCGTTCCTGTTTTATGATCCATGCTTTCAATAACAGCAAGGCTTTCAACGTGCAGACCCTTTTTACGAAGCTTATCTCCGCCGCCCTGATAGGCTTTTTCTATAACTGCACCGCAGCCAACAAGCTCTGCGCCGCTTTCCTTAACGATTTCAATAAGACCATTGAGTGCATTTCCCATTGCAAGAAAATCATCAATAATAAGCACTCTGTCGCCCTTGCCGAGGAATTCTTTTGACACGATAACGCCGTAGGTTGTACCATGTGTAAAGGATTCAACAGGTGTTAAATAAATATCGCCTGCGATATTTTTGGTTATACTCTTTTTTGCAAACACAAGCGGACATCCGAATTCCTGCGCTGCCATGGCGGCAATCGCTATACCAGAAGATTCAATTGTAAGGATTTTATTAACGTTTTCGTCTTTGAAGCAGTTATAAAATTCTTTACCGATTTCTTTTAAGAAAGGAATATCAATCTGATGATTCAAAAAGCTGTCAACCTTAAGAATATTCCCCTCATGAATTTCGCCCTCTTCTAAAATTTTCTTTTTGAGAATTTCCATAATAACACAACCTATAACATAATATTTACGATTACATAATATACTAAAGGATAGGTCAATGCAATAATACTGCAACTTTTGACACCAAATTTTAACCTTTTTCAACAAACAATCAGGGTATGACAAAACCGCATATTGATTTGTTTATAAGTATGGCATATAATAACTCTGCAGGTGATGAAAATTGAGAACCATGTTTGATTACATAGAAGAATTTGCGAACGCTTCATTTAAAACTTTTGAATTAACCGAAATAGACAATGCCATATTCTGCAGGCTTTCTTATCTGAACTTTGAGGGATTCGAGGGAAAATCACTTAAATATGCAGCACAAAACTTTAATTATACCAACGAAGAAAGCTTAACAAAAGCCAACAAAAATATTATTAAAACGGAAGATTTGTTAAAGCTTCTGGGAGCAACAAAGCGATACGGAAATATTGTGATAAGCAGCTTCAGGGAATGTGCAGACAAAAACAGCCCTACAGCCTTTTCGGCAACGGCATTCCGAATTCACGATAAGCTTCACTATATAGCATACAGAGGAACGGACGAAACGCTTTTAAGCTTCTATGAAGATGCGGAGCTTGCCTATGATTTTCCTATTGAGGTTCAGCTTGCGGCATTGAAATACACAAAGGAGCTTATGAAACAGCACAGAGGCAGATTTGTTCTCGGCGGACATTCCAAAGGCGGAAATCTTGCGATGTTCAGCTTTATGTTTTTAGATAAAAAGCTGAAAAAAAAGGTTGATGCTGTTTACAACAACGACGGCCCCGGGTTTCCAAAAGACCTTGCTCCTGTTTTATTCACAAAAGAAAACTGCGAAAAAATTATAAACATATCCCCCGAGGATTCAATCGTTGGCAGAATGCTTGAAACCTGCGGCAGAAGCATAATTATAAAAAGCAGCGCAGTTGCTGTTGCCCAGCACAATTTATTTACTTGGATAACAAACGGATATGAATTTGAAAGAGCAGATAATTTCAGTATGCTTTCAAATTACGTTGAGGACAGCCTGACATCAAGCCTTGACACACTTTCACCTGAAGATTTAAAGAAAACCGTTAATGCCATTTACTCCATAGCAAAAAACAGCGGACTTACCACTTTAGAGGATATAAATAAGAGCAATTACGGCAATATTCTTTTATCAGTTCTTCAGGCTGTAAAATCAGACGGCAATGCAAATAACGAGGCCGGCGAAATCATTAAAACACTATCCAAAAGCCTGGTCAATTCCGTTGATATTGAAAAAAGACTTCCCAATATAGATATCGGAAGAATTAAAGAATTAATAGACAGCAGGAAGCCCGAGAGCAGAAAAAAAGATGACAATTAAGAAATCACTTTTAAAACATAAATACAGATAATATAAAATTTAAAGATACACGAACTGATATTCGTGTATCTTTTCTTTCAGCTTTCAAGCATTTTTATAATGTCTTTAAATTCCTCACACTGTTTGATTGCGTCACTCAACGGATACTTTTCCGTCATCAGATATTTCATTCTGAAGCCTGCAACATAGGCGCTTCCCAATTTATGCTTATCAAATTCTCTGCCCTCAAACAGTTTTGAATGCATAATTGTAATTCTAGCCAAGCCATCAAATTTCTTTGCAAGTACCGCACTCATCCGAAAATTCTGCAACGCCTTTTCGTGATTTCCTTTTTCAAAATAAAAACAGCCTAAGTATCCATAAGCATAAATCATGGATTGCCATTGCTCGCCATAGTTACCATCATCATAAACCATATCTCTTATTTGAATAGTTTTTTCCAGCATTTCTATCTTATAATCAAGAGAAAATTTATCGTCATGCAAATAATAGTGGCTCATGCTTGTATCCAACAAACCAATGCATTCTTCCATGGCTTCCTGAATTTTAGAATAATAAGCAGGATGCTCTGCAGGGTAAATATAACAGGATATGAAGTCCTGCCCATCTCTCATATACGGCATGTTTTCAAGTATGCCTTCAACCGTTTCAAAAGAAACCGAACCATCATTGTTTTTAGCCAATTTGTAATACAGATAGATGATATGTCTTGTTGCACAAATACGGATTCTGTCTATATTACAGTTCTGCTGAATATTATCATAAATTGCATTGATTCTTGCCAGATTTTCCTGCAAATCACAAAAATGAATTAAGTAGCTAAGTTCTCTCAACAGCACTCTGAAATCATTTGGTGCTTTTTTTATTAATTGATCTAACAATTGTTTTTTGAATTTGTTATCATCAAGATTATCATATTCCTCGATAATTGAAACTATTTCCTTTTCCGTCTCTGCACGATTAACACCAAGCAAATCATCTATCGTTACACCGAAGAAGGTTGAAATTACAGGTAATGTAGTAATATCAGGGTAGCCTTCTCCTCTTTCCCATTTACTAATTGCCTGAAATGACACGCCAATAGCATCTGCTAATTTTTCCTGCGTCATATCCTTACTTAATCGCAGTTTCTTTAAATTTTCTCCGAAATAAACCTTCATTGAATCACCTCAAAAAAATATTCAATAGCTATTGTAACTACATCATATCATTTATATATTGTTAAAACAATAACCGATATGTTGAATAGAATTCAAGGATTCGTAGAAAAATTCAAAAATGCCGTAACAATGTTCTGCATTGTTACGGCATTTTTGATTTATAAATATTCTTTTAATTATTACATAGATTTAACTTCTTCAAATTCATCGGTAATTTCCTTTTCGGGAGCCTTTGTTAAAAGAGAAACAACAACGATAAATACAGAAGATACTATAAATGCAGGAAGCAGCTCATAAAGGCTGAACAATCCGCCCTGAGCATAATGCCATGCAATAACAGTGATACCGCCTGTAATCATACCTGCCATTGCACCCCACTTATTTGTTCTCTTCCAGAACAAGGAGAAGAGCATAACAGGACCGAACGATGCACCAAAGCCTGCCCATGCAAAGCTTACAATGCCGAATACAGATGAATTCGGATTCCATGCAAATATAACACCGAGAACGGCAATGGCGATAACAGTTGCTCTTGCGGCAATAATTTTTGCCTTAGAGCTGATATTAAACTTAAATGTGCCCACCATAATATCCTGGCTGATAGCCGATGCTGCTGCGAGAAGCTGGCTGTCTGCCGTAGACATGGTTGAAGCAAGAATACCGGCAAGAATAATACCTGCAAGCAGAGCAAATACAACACCGTATTTTGAAAGAAGGCTTGAAATTGCAACAATAACCGTTTCGCTGTCTTTAAGAACCATAGACGGCTCAACCTTACTCATAGCAAGACCAACCATACCGATAACAACTGCCACACCCATTGCAATAAATACCCAAATGCTTGCAACTCTTCTGGAAAGTTTAATCTTTTTCGGATCTTCAATTGCCATAAAGCGAAGAAGAATATGCGGCATACCGAAGTAGCCAAGACCCCACGCAAGGGTTGAAACGATTTTCATGGAACCGAAAGATACCACATTGCCTGCGCCGTCTGTAGTTTCAACCATAGAAAGATAACCTGTAATGGACCGGGCGTTTTCCGTTACTGCACTCCAGCCGCCGGCAACACTGATGCCGAATACAAGAACAACGATAAGTGCAATGGTCATAATAATAGACTGAATAAAGTCTGTTGTTGAAGCAGCAAGGAAGCCGCCGAGCGATGTATAAGCAACGATTACAATTGCAGAAATAATCATTGCAAGATGATAATCTATGCCAAACAGCGAACTGAAAAGCTTACCGCAGGTTGAAAATCCCGATGCAGTATAAGGAATGAAGAATATAATAATCAATACAGCCGCCGCAATAATCAAAACATTGGTTTTATCTCTGAATCGCTTTTTAAAGAAATCCGGTACGGTAATCGCATCAATTCTGCTTGAATAATTGCGCAGCCGCTTCGCTAAAACAAGCCAGTTCACATATGTACCCAAAGCAAGACCTATCGCAGTCCATGAAGCTTCGGCAATACCGCAAAGATAAACAAGACCCGGCAGACCCATAAGAAGCCAGCCGCTCATATCCGAGGCCTCCGCACTCATAGCCGTAACGAACGGTCCTAATTTTCTGCCGCCAAGATAGAAATCATCAACATTTTTGTTTTTTCTTGAGCATATAACACCAACTGCAACCACAACTGCAAGATAAACAACAATGGCAATAAGAATACAAATTTCTGCAGAAGACATAATATTCCTCCTTTTGTCGGTTAAATAATGTTTAATTTTAACATACTATTCATAAAATGTCAAAAGAAAGATAAAAGACCTGAAAAAACCAGGTCTTTAAATTCTGTATTTATTGTTTTTCTGCTTGCGGCTTTTCATTCTCTGCGTCTTTCTTTTTATCATCCGCATCAAAAACATAATCATTTCCCGGGAAAATAACATTCAGGATAATACCGACAACAGAGGCAGTTGCAAGGGCAGAAATACTGATTGACGCTGTGCCGATTTCAAATGAAATTCCGTTTGAGCCAAGAGCAAGCACAAGGATAATTGCTGCAATAATTGTATTCCTTGATTTTGAAAAATCAACCTTTGCCTCAACAACGTTTCTTACACCCACTGCGGAAATCATACCATAAAGCACAAAGGAAATACCGCCGATAACGGCTGTAGGCATAAGATTGATTGCCGCAGCAAATTTCGGAGATAACGAAAACAGCAATGCAAAATAAGCTGCAATTCTGATTACTCTTGGGTCATACACCTTTGAAAGGGCAAGAACACCTGTATTTTCACCATAGGTTGTATTTGCAGGAGCACCGAAAAGAGATGCAAGAATAGTTGCAAGACCGTCACCGAGAAGTGTTCTGTGCAAACCCGGCTCTTTGATATAATTTTTGCCGCAGGTTGCGGAAATTGCTGAAACATCACCGATATGCTCCATCATTGTAGCAAGAGCAATAGGAACAATTGTGATAATTGCTGTTAAAGCCTTGCCTGAATCCCTGACACCGCCGAAAACGGTTGAGCCCCATTCAATCGGATTACCGATCCATGCCGCATCCCTGAGTGCTGCAAGCTTGTCTGTTGAGAAAAGAATCATACTTTCTTTTCCGTTGACGGCAATATATTCCATACCGTCTACCACTATATTCTCCCCTGTTGTCAAAGCCAAAACAACCGCAACAATAACAGCACCGAGAAGCCCTAAAAGAATCGGAAGAATCTTAGCCATGCCTTTGCCAAAAACATTGAAGATGATAACAAGAGCAAGAGCCACAATTGCAAGCCACCAGTTATTTGAACAGTTTGAAATAGCTGACGGAGCAAGACCAAGACCGATTGCCATAATAATCGGACCTGTTACAACAGGCGGAAAAAGCTTCATAACCTTATTAATGCCCACAACTTTTATAATACCTGCAAGAATAAGGTAAAGCAGACCTGCACATACCACGCCGAGACAAGCATACGGGAGCATTTCTTTATTTCCGCTTCCGTCTGCATTAAGCGGCGCAATCGCAAGATATCCGCCTATAAAGGCAAACGAAGAGCCGAGAAAAGCAGGAACCCTGAATTTGGTTAAGCAATGGAACAAAAGTGTTCCGAGACCGGCAAACAGAAGCGTTGTTGAAACCGAAAGGCCCGTAAGCAGCGGAACCAGAACGGTTGCTCCGAACATTGCGAACATATGCTGAAAACCGAGAAGAACCATTTTGGGTGTTCCGAGCTTTCTTGCATCGTAGATACCTTCATTACCTATTAAAATCTTTTCTTTTTTAGACATTGTAAATCCTTTCATTTAAGAGGGTTTATTTTGTACCGAAAATTCTGTCTCCCGCATCACCGAGCCCCGGAACAATATAGCCGTTTTCATTAAGATATTCATCCATTCCGGCGGCAAATATATCAACATCGGGATGTGCTTCCTTAAGTGCCTCAAGTCCTTCAGGAGCTGCAATAATACACAGGAATTTGATTGAACGCGGATTTCTCTTTTTAATCTGGGAAATGGCGTCAATAGCAGAGCCGCCTGTTGCAAGCATAGGATCAACAACAAAAACATCACGTTCCTCAATGTCCTTCGGCAGTTTACAGTAATATTCAACCGGCTGAAGCGTTTCTTCATCCCTGTAAAGACCGATATGACCGATTCTTGCCGACGGAACAAGCATTAGCGCACCCTCTACCATACCGAGACCTGCACGAAGAATCGGAACAAAGGCAAGCTTTCTTCCGGCAATTTCCTTACAATGTGCCACACCGCACGGTGTTTGAACATCTTTAGCATGAAGAGGTAAATCCCTTGTTGCATCATAAATCATCAGCATTGCTATTTCATTAATCAGATCTCTGAATTCCTTAGTGCTTGTGTTAACATCACGAAGGATACTGAGCTTATGCTGGATAAGCGGATGATCCATAATAATAACTTTTCTTTCCATAACTGAAATTCCTTTCGCATTTATTCTATATTAACATAGCACAGCAAGTTGCTTTTTTCAACAAAACGTGACTTACAAATAGTTACAAAACAGTTAAATGTGTTATAACCGAACTGACTTTCATGCAAATGCTTCAACAGCTACTTTTTGTTTTTCAGAATTCTGTCACACGCTTTCCAATTCGGGCAAACCTTGGACAGCAGATTATAAAAATCCTTTGAATGATTCTGATAAACAAAATGGCAGTACTCATGATAAACAACCGATTTAATAACGTTTATATCATACACGGCCAGACGAAGATTAAGCGTAATGAGATTCCGCTTATGATAGCAATTTCCCCATTGAGATTTCAAATCCTTGATTCTAAGCTCCGGAACAGATTTGCATATATTTTTGAAAGGCGGAAAGCATTCTTCCATAAGCCTTGGAAATACGATATCGGCCGTATTTTTAATCAGCAAATTGTAGATTTTCTGCCTCATACCGAAATCATCCATATCCCGAACAAAAAGTGTTATACTGTCTTCTCCGATAAAATACGAGTTTGCCGAATTCTCCTCAAGCACAAGCTTATAGGGCTTACCAAGAAGCCTAACCACACTGCCCTCTTCCAAGGTTAACACAGCATTCTGAGCTTTGCATTTTTCAACAGCAGATAAAATCCTGCCACCGTTATCTGCAACAAATTCATTAATAACTTCCTTAGGCACAGCAGGGCTTGCCGATACAACAACCGAACCATCACGCTTTATACGAAGATTAATATTCTTCACATTTTTTCTGATTAAGGAATATTCAATTCTTTGTCCTTCAAATTCAATGCTTTCCATGCTAACCTCTGTTCATTCAAAAGGCTGCTACGTTTAGACAATGAGTAGCAGCCCTTAAATTTATATCATTCTGATTTTTTTCGCAATCTGCTTACCATCAGCAAAAAGGAACATAACAGACTGCATGGTCATCGTTGTTGAAAACTCCACACCCGAAACCCTTGCACAGATTGTATACTCTGTTTCAATAACACCTTTCTTTTCGGCATAAACCTTTCCGTTAACGATTAATTCAGTAAGACCTTTTGAACGTCTGACCTCAACATTCATTCCGTTATACTCAGCCGATATTATGACTCTGCCCTTATTTTCCGATATACGAAGCGGTGCATTGTCCTGTGGCTCATATTCAAAACCAGTTAAATGATTTTGAAACGACTTGTCTTCCGCACCATCCGAATAAGGTGTATAAAAATCTGAAGCGGCGGAATTCTGCTGAACAAAATTATCCTGAACGGACATTTTTCTCAGCTTGGAACAGGAGCAAACACCCATAACCAAATCAAAAATAACCCAACCGTGAAAAAGAATATC
Organism: Ruminococcaceae bacterium UBA3323; assembly: GCA_002361935.1. GTDB lineage: Bacteria > Bacillota > Clostridia > Oscillospirales > Acutalibacteraceae > Eubacterium_R. The sequence continues at coordinate 29,436 of DESD01000011.1, forward strand.
GATAATATAGCTGAAATCAAAATACGGAATAACATCAAGAAGCAAAACAGCAGTATCAATACTGAATAAAACCAAAGCAGCTGCTATCATTGCATCTTTTTTCTTTGCCCCTAACCACAATGCAAGATAAACCAAAGAAATCAGGATTGCAATGGCTGCACCAATATACAGATAGTTTTTCACCTGCAAATCAGCCGCCGCATCTGCAAAAATATAGACAACAAGCTGTGGTATATACGCCGAAAATGTAAATACAGTTCCGGAATTGAAAGCAATTAACAGCGTGTTTACAAAGGTTAAAACAGCAACTAAAAAAATCGTTGTTTTCGCCGTTTTTATCCATTTTTTAAGCTTAATAACTTCCTGCATAATATATAACCAACCTTTAAATACTGCAAATTAATACCATATGTTACTAAAATTTTATCATCTGCACTATTTTTTGTCAACAAAAATGGAAACGAATAAAGATAAACAAAAAAAGGACGTCTTACGACGTCCTTTGGTGGCTCAAGCGGGCCTACCATAAAGCCCCTATGCAGTTTGTTTAGCCTTAACCTCATCAACTTCATCAATAAATCCAACCTTAAATTTGATTTTGATACGTTGAGATTCTCCAACGGCATTGACATAAACCGTTTCGATGATGGCTGCCAACTCTTTATAAGTTATAGATTTAGAATGATTTATATTTAACAGAGCATTCATCCATTTTTTTACAAATGATTCATCTGCATCTTTCTTATTTATGATTTTATCATAATTAACAATTGATTGCAATAAATTTTCAAGCTCATCGTTATACTTTTTGCTTAATAACAAAAACATTTGTTGACTTATAGCTTTACTCATTTTATCTGCATACAATTGTGTCATAGTATTCTCAATTTCATTTATTCTGATATTGCATTTGCTTTTTTGCAATTTTGCTTCATTAGCTTCTCGTAGCTTTTCCTGAAGTATATTCTTCAATATCTTGTTACAAAACCGTTCCTCATCTGCTTTGCATTCTCTGATCAGTCCCGTTATTTTCTTTTTGACTAAAGCGAGTAAATCTTCCTCAGTTATGTAATGCGATGAACAAGCGACACTACCTGAATTGTTATATTTTGAACAGCGATAACATCTTTTCCCATGTTTGGTTGTTGCCGCAAGCTTCCCTCCGCAATCTGCACAAACAAGCAATCCTGAAAATAATATCGGCAATCTTTCCCCTGATAATGTCTTTCTGTTTCTTCTTTGTTTATTTTGCTCAAATATTTCTGAAACGGCTGTTTTCAAATCATCATCAATAATGGCCTTGTGAGTTCCATATACTACAATTTGATCTTGTTCATCTACAAACCGTCTTTGTTTAAGTTTGTAAGATACATTTTCTCGTTTATGTTGAACCATATTTCCAAAATACACTTCATTTTTAAGCATTTCATGAATTGTATGCGATGACCAAGAATATTGCTTATATTCCTTATTAAGTTTCTTTCTTCTGTAAGCAAGCGGTGATAATATATTTTCAGAATTAAGTTCGTCAGCTATTTCACGTCCGCTTTTTCCTTCTGAGAACTCGTTAAATATTCTTCTTACTATTTGTGCTGCATATTCATCAATAACCAATTTATGTTTGTTTTCATTAGATTTACTGTATCCAAAAGGAGCATACGATCCAACAAATAAACCTTGTTTAGCTGATGCTCTCAGTGAACTTCTGATTTTTTTTGAAATATCTTTAACATAATATTCATTGAATAGCAGTTTAAAATCAGCCACATCATTTTCATCTATACCGCCCTTTGAATCTACATTATCATTAATTGCAATAAAACGAATTCCTTTAGATGGAAAAAACTCATCTTTTAATTGTCCGACTTTAGTTGTATTTCTGCCCAATCTTGATAAATCCTTTACAATCACACAGTCAATTCTGCCTATATTAATATCAAACATCATATCAGAAAAAGCCGGTCTATCAAAATTAACACCCGAAAACCCATAGAGCTTGCAACAGGCAGACCTGTTGACATAGCAATAAATCATGACCCCGATGCAATATTAATGCACAAAACAAATCATCCTTTTACAGAGCATTATCAGGAATCTGTATGGGATATAGACCCGAAAGAGGTTTGCAGAGGTCGCAAAGTCGGTCTTGCCTGGTTTTCTCCTGACTGCAAACATTTTTCAAAAGCAAAAGGCGGTAAGCCTGTTGATAAGAAAATCAGAGGACTTGCATGGATTGTTCTCCGTTGGGCAGGAACTGTAAGACCAAGAGTAATATTTGTTGAGAATGTTGAAGAGTTTCAGACCTGGGGACCTGTGCGAAAAGGCAAACCTGTTAAATCAAAACAGGGAGAAACCTTTGAACGCTTTGTCAATCAGCTTAAGGATATCGGTTATCAGGTTGAATACAGAGAACTTAAGGCTTGTGATTATGGTGCACCAACTATCAGAAAGCGTTTCTTCCTGATTGCGAGATGTGACGGCAAGCCGATTGTGTGGCCGAAGCCGACACATGCACCTGCGGACAGCCTTAAAGTTAAGGCAGGAAAGCTGAAGCCATACAGAAGTGCAGCAGAATGTATTGATTTTGCATTGCCTTGTCCGTCTATCTTTGAAAGAAAAAAGCCTCTTGCCATAAACACACAAACTTTGTTTAATATGCACAAATTGAATTTTTAGTTTTTGTTGAATTTTAAGGAGGAAATCTATGACATTAATACGCAAAGACCCAAAGGAAGAATTAACAGAGCATATCTGTGACAATATATGCAAATATTCAAATTCAGATTTAACACAGGATGAAATTGACGAAAAGTGTGAGCACTGCATCGTGAATAGAATTGTAGAAGTGGTGCTTGCAGAAAGGGCAGAAAATGAACGATAAAGTAAAACAATCAATTGAGTATCTTAAGAGTTTCTGTTCTGATACATACACAGTGCTTAACAGTGGCGGCAAAGACAGTGCCGTGGTCGCTGAATTATGTAGAATGGCAGATGTGCCGTTCAAACAAGTGCATAATCTTACAACAGTTGATGCACCTGAAACAGTTTATTATATCCGTTCTCAAGGTATCGAGATTATCAGACCAAAGCTCTCTATGTGGCAGCTTATCGTTAAAAAGATGTTACCGCCTACAAGATTAATGCGTTATTGCTGTGCCGAGCTTAAGGAAACTTACGGCGAGGGCGAATTGCTCGTTACAGGAGTAAGAGCCGCCGAAAGCAGAACAAGGAAAGACAATGGAGGGCTAATAAAAATCCTCGACAACACAAAGAAAGCATTAAAAGAATTCAAAGAAATAAATGAAGAGTTTGACAAGGTTTTTCTCAAAACCGACAAGGGAGGGTGGATACTCAACAACGATAATGAAGCAGGCAGAGATATAGTTGAGCATTGCTATAAGCAACATAAAATCTTAATCAATCCTATATTTGATTGGTCTGATAGAGATGTGTGGGATTTTATCAGAGAAAGAAAAATTGAATTGAATCCGTTGTATTCACAAGGCTATTGTCGTGTTGGTTGTATCGGTTGTCCTATGGGCTCAATTCCGAACAGATACAAAGAATTTAATCAATTCCCACAATACAAAAAAATATACATACACGCATTTGACCGAATGATACAAAACCGCTTAGACCACAATATGTAAAATTTTCCTTCATTATACTTTCCCATCTTTTTACCACCAATTATCCATTAAAAAGGGTGAACTTTATGAAAAAATTCATTAAATATCTTATGTATCATCGTATACCAACATCCGTATTAGTTATATTATCATCAATTTCATTTATAATTTCAGTGGTCTCTTTTGTGTTCTCAGTTATTTCATTACGATAACTAGCTACTTGTACAACAACTGAAACAATAGAGATTATAATTGCCAATACAGACATGATTAAACTAATCCATTTAATTATGCTATCAATAATTTGGTTCCTTTCTTCTTTTATCTCGTTTTCGCAATAAATTTTCCCTTTGTCTGTTAGTTTAAAACATTTCTCATCTTTTTCCATGTTAATCTCAACAAGTTCATATTCTCTAAAAATAGCCTTCATAGATTCATCTGTGAAAACTATCGAATTCGAATTTCCACTTTTAAAAGAATCCAGTAAAAACAAACGATTTTTCTTCGGCAACATAATTTCATCAATACAAATATTTTTACTCATTTTACGATCTTCCTTACTAAAAACTATCAAGAAATAATCAAAACAGATTACATCTTTAATATAATAGTGTCGAAAAATGCAAAAAGGTAATAGATTTTTTTTATTTTTTATAAAAGTTTTTGTAAAAACAAAAAAGGTATAGGAGATCAGTGTTCTCCTATGCCTCTTTAATTATTGCTGAATTAATCCTGTTTTCTTCTGAGTTGAACTATCTTTTTCGCTTTTAAGATTTGATGTTTTTGAAATATTTTCAAGTTTCTCTTTAACTGAAGTTCTTTCAATTTTAAGCAATTTATTATAAGCAAAGTCTAGTATTTTTTCTTTTCTTCGTGATAACATAACTTTATAAAAATTCTTCTGCAATTCAGTTATATACGGTGTTTTATCTATAATAGTGTTGATTTTTTCCATATTAATCTTAGGAAGAATTCTTTTCAATGCTTTATTACAATCATCATTCTCTAATGAGGAAATAAAGTCAAAATAATTTATCTTGCTATTATTAATCTTTATTCCTGATAATGGAATTGAAAAAATACGCAAATCCTGTTCAGATTTACTTTCTAAAGTTGCCTTCATAATAGTTTCATCAGCCTGCGGGTATAAACAACTGCCACAATCAAATACCGGAGCAATTGTCATTTCATCCGAATCAACATTATAAAGAAATCCCCAATTTCCGTTATGTCGATCCCAGTTACCAATCAACGCATCGACAACAAAAACATCCCAAAACCATTCTTTAAGCTGCAGCGGATCTACTGCCTGTTGTTCCGCAATAGCTTTCATAATATCATTAAGCTCTGTACCGTATCCATTGTGTTCTGAATCAATAATTGTATTTTTCAAGGAAGCAAAGTCCTGCAAAACTACACCTGATTTTGTAAAATCCTTGCAAGCAACAACAATCTTTTCTTTGCCATTCGTATAATAAGTTCCTAGCAATGTTTTTTGAACATCAATTCCGATACTTTCAAATATATGGCAGCCAATATACTCAGAGATACATCCATTAGCATAGCTCAATTCCTTGTTTTTCGGAGCAGTAGACGGAAACTTCAGCATATACTGCTCACCTTTATAAATCACTGATATTTTGCTTCCGTTCGCACCTGTGTATGTTTTTTTTCTTGTAGGTAAATCAGTAAAATCAATCATTGGCTAAATCCTTTCCATTCTCAAATATTTTTCTCTCAAATACCAAGCCTGTTCATTTGATATAGTTTTATCTGTTTCTGCAGAATTAATATCTGCGTTCAACTCACACCAATATAAATCCCAATGTATATCCTGCTCCCCGCTGTCGATAGCTTTCCAAGATTTTTTCATATTGTCAAGCGATATCTGCAAATATTCAGGTAATCCGCATTCAAGGTAACTTTTATTATTAGGTAAACCGGTTTCCTTATTATAATCATTTGGTTCATCAAGGAGCATTATATCTTCCATGGAACAGTTTAAAGCTTTTGAAATTTGAAATATGGTTTTTGCACTGCATTTTTCAATAGAACTTTTTCCTGAACAAATATCCAAAATTGTTGTCTTAGCAACACCGCTCATTTTTGATAACTGATACTTTGAAACATTTCGGTTATCAAGCATTGTCTGTAAATCCATAATAATCACTCCAAAGCCATTATATCGGTACACCGACCGTTTGTCAACTATATTCTATGCAATTATAACTCAGAAAATCCAACTTTACTTACAAAAAAGAAAAGCAGAAAATCTTATTAGATATCCTGCTGTTTATTTGTATTATCTTAAAAATTGCTTTATTACAACATTAAATGACTTAATATTATAACTCGCACTCCATCATAATTACATCGTAATATGTAGCACATACCTTAAAACCAAATTTTTCATATATTTTAACCAAATCAGCATCAGATGGGCTGTTTTCTCTGTTATAATCAGCTATATATCCCTTTCTTTCCAGTATTTCATCTAGTTTATCATTTTGACCATCAATATGGTAACCACCTACGCCTAAGCTAATTGATTTTATCCCACTTTGTTTTGCTAAATCTTTATAATATCTCATTAGCAGACTTACAATATGTAATTTTCTAAACCTAATTTGTGTAAAAACTCTATTTATAGATATAGCTGTATCATTAGTAGGACCTTCTGAAATAATTTCAGCAAGTTTAAAAACTTCCCCATCAATTCTAATTTTTGATACTAAATTACAACCATTTTTAAATGTTGTTTCAATTTCAAAATCAAAATTGAATCGTTTTTTAACTGCATTTTTAATTTCAATGGATAACAAATTACATATTTCCAGATATTCTTCTTTTCTTTCTATTTTTTCTTCACAATTATTCATATACAAACACCTACTTGTATCAACAGGACGACATATTTTTTTATTTTTCTTTCTTCTAAAATTAAACATAACAAATTCTCCATACTGTTAAATTTATTATTATTTTAACAAAAAACAATAAAAATGGCAATAGGCACAGCAGAGCAAATGCTCCACTGTGCCTATTAATCTTTTCTTTTCGAAAATCTTTAAGATAAATATCCAAACGGATTAACTCTATTTCCTGCCAATCGAACTTCAAAGTGACAGTGAGGTCCCGTGGAATTGCCTGTGCTTCCACTCAAAGCAATTACATCGCCTTTACGAACAGTTTGTCCCTCTTCAACTAAAAGCTTGCTATTATGCCCATAAAGCGTTGATAAGCCATTTCCGTGACTAATTATAATATAATACCCGTAACTATTATCAAGCATTCGTACGGTTGAAACAACTCCGTCATCAACTGCAAACACATTACTTCCCGTTGGAACAGGAAAATCAATTCCTCCATGATAGCTTCCATCCTGATAATAAGGATAACCTGCAGATATAGTTGTTGAAATTGTTGGATACATGAACTGACCTGATCCAACAATAGGTGTTCCCATTCCTTCGACATCTAATGCAAGTGAACTAAATAATCCTGTAAATTCAGGAGCTTTCATTAAATCTTTAAGTTCTTTCTTTTGTTTTGAATCAAAAGAATATAATGCCGCCATTTCATCAACATTCAAATATTCAACTGATATAACCAGTTTTTTCTTTTCGACTTCAATATCTTCCCCAGTTTCATCTTTTTCTATTACCAAATATCTTTCAACAGTGGACGAAATATCAATCATATCCCAAAGAACATTACGAATTTCATTATATTGTTCATCTTCTATTACTGCTACAAAACTGCTCTCAAGCTGTTTAATATCCCAAACGGCAAATATATCCTGCCAGTTCGCAACGGTGTATTGACAACCATAATTTGAAATGGAAAACGAACCAACCTGAATTAAAAGAAGCTTATCGGGATATTGCTGTAACAGATTGAAATATTCATTTGTTATTGAATTTTCAAAACATTCTGGAGCGAAATCCTTAAATTCCATTAATAGTTCTTTTGCCTGAGAATTAATGCTCATATTGCTTTTTGAAACAAGCTGAAGAAAATGGTAAATTATTTCATTATCAACCTTGGAGCTTCGATTTTTCTGTATTCCTTTTTACTTAAATACGGCAGATTATAATGCTTTTTGTTATCTGCTTTAACCGTTGTTGTTTTCTCTCCGCAGAGAATAATATTAAATCTTTTCAAATTTTCCCTCCTTTATTCGCTTTGTACGCTTACCGCATGCAGCACAAAGCGTTCGTTCTGATCTGCATTCGTGCAGGTCGAAAGAGTAATAACCGATTGAATCCTGTTTTCATCAAGTTCAGGATTTAATCGGTTATTTTTGTTAACTGCCTGAAGAAAGGAAGCTGTGTCAGAAACATCGGTGCAATAAATTTTTGTATTATCCGCATTGACCTTGTGAAAGGAAAAGACCTTGTATTCAAGGCAGGTTTCATCAGGCAGATAAATATAAACGACCGGATGCGCTTTAGCATAATCTGTTTTGCTGAATTTCTTTAAGTTAGAAAACATAATACCTCTGCTCTCAAGATTATGACCATATATAACGGTGTTGTAATTTTCAAAAGGCTTTGTATTGTTATGTTCTATAAAAATGCTGCCTGCTCTTGAAGCGTTGTGATAAATATCACACCTTAAATATTCGTTATTGTCTTTGCCCTGAAGAACAGGATAACTGATTTTTGTACCCGGAATATCTATCCAAGCTGCAACATCAGGGTTGAGTGCCTTCAGCGCTTTCCAATCAATATAAAATTCATCTGAATCATCAGCTTCATCTTCAGTAAAATCTGTTTGAATTTTTCTACAGGTTCTTTCTGCTTCAATGTATTCACTTTGAACGGAAAGGATATAGAATACACCTGCGCAGAAGAGAACAAAAAGAATTGAAGAAATAAGCCTAATTCTTTTCTTCACGGTTTTTCTTTCTTAAATAGAAAATAAAAGAGAACAATAACGCTGCACCGCAGAGTACTGTTCCGATAACTACACCCTTATTAAGCCCTGAATCTCCTGTATCGGGGATTTCAGGTATTTTAATCTTTACCGTCTGCCCTTCATCCTGGATATCGGCATGAACAGCAAGCTTCATATCGTCTTTGTAAATCTCTTCAAAAGCAACAAGCTCTGTTTCTGTTGTAATACCCTTGGAATCAAATTCAAAGGCAACAGCTGCAGTTCCGTCAGCTTCTTCAGGAATAAATACTGCATTTGAAATAACAGGCTTGTTATCAACCTCAAACGGCTTGCCTGTAGCCTTGTTCATCAGAACACCGCTGATTGTGTATTCCTTTCCCGGAATTAAATCACGGTAAGCAACAACATCCTCAAGTGTAAGCTCGCCGTCTGCAAAAACCTCTTTCTTTCCGTTTACGGTTGCCATCGTTCCGATGTTCGGTGTGTGAACCGTGATTGTCTGATCTGAATCATTGATGTCCTCGTGAGCTGTAATCAGGGTTTCGCCCTTGTACAGTGCTTCAAAAGCAACCAAATCCGTTGTTTCCGTGATAACGGAAGCATCAAATTCAAAAGAAACAATAACCTCTCCGCTTGCTTCTTCCGGTGTAAATACGGTTTCTCCGAGAACAGGCTCATCCTGAATAACGAAAGGCTCGTTTGTTGCCTTGTTCATCAGAACACCTTTGAGCGTGTATTCCTTGCCCGGAATCAAATCTATATCCCTGAATAATTTCTCAAATGCAACAAGCTCGGTTTTCTCTGTAATATCCGAGGTGTAGAATTCAAACGGAACAACAACGCTGCCGCTTGCCTTGGTCGGTGTAAACTTGGCTTCGGCAGTAACCGGTTTATCATAAACAGTAAAAGGCTTTCCTGCAGCCTTGTCCATCAGGCTGCCTTTTACAACATATTCTTTACCGGGTATAAGGTGCTGATAGGTAACTGTATCCTTAAGAATGATTTTCTCCGCACTGAAAGCATCCTTCTTTTCATTGATTAATGCCGTTGTGCCGATTTCAGGGATTTTATCATTCTGAACAGTAATTTCAACAACCTGTTTATGCTTGCTGATTGTTACGGAATAGATTTCATCATTCGGAAGATATCCCTTTGCAGGCTCAAGCTCCTTGATCAGATAGTTTCCTTTTTCGATATCATCAAAGCCGAATACACCCTTGCCGTTTGACTTATCTGTTTCAAGAGCCGTATCTTTTGTAAATACTGTTTCTCCTTCTCTGAACAAACCAAATACTGCGCCCTTAATGGCTTCGCTTGTTTCTCTGTCAACCTTGTATCCGGAAACAGAGCCACGAACGATTGCATTGTAAAATTCAATCTTATTTGTCTGATTCAGAAGAATATCAACCTTCTGACTCGGCGGAGTAATATACGGATCGGGAACCTCAACCTCTTCGGCTGTATAATTTCTGCCGACTAAGACATTTCTGAACCATGCAACACCGTTTTTATCTGTAACGGCATATTCATCAACCTTGATACCGCTGTCCGATGTTCCGAAAAGATGAATTTTAAAGCCTTCAACAATGCCGTTTTCAGATGTCTTGATAACCTTTAAATCCGCTTTGTTGAATTCATTATGAAATTTTACCTTTGTTGTTTCGCCGTATTTAACAGATACACCTGTTACCGGTGCAGGCTGTTTGTAATAGGACGGAAGCTCTACCTCATCAAAGGTATAGTTATCACCCGGAAGAACATTTTCAAAATATGCGATGCCTTGTTTATCGGTAACCGCTGTTTCGTCAACCATTGTGCCGTCTGTAGCTTTGCCGTACATACGGATTTTAAAGCCGTCTACCTTGCCGTTTTCGGCAGTTTTAATAACCATGGCATTGGATGTTTTAAGAGGATTATGGAAATGCTTTTCAGTTACCTCATTCCAGTTGATATCAACCTTTTGGCTTGGTGGAACAACATACTGAATGCCTGTTTCAATTTCTTCAATGGTATATTCATATCCGGTATAGATATTTTTAAAAATAGCTTCTCCGTTTTTATCAGTAACTGCTGTTTCACTAATTTTTATACCGAGATGTGATGTTCCCGTAAGTTTAAACTTATGACCTGCAAGAACACCGTCATCGGCAGTTTTACCTTCCTTAAGCGTTCCGTACTGAACAGGATCGGTGTAATACAGATAGAATGTTTTTCCGTTAATGGGTTTTCCATTTTCATCAATCTGAATTCGGAATGCTCCGTAGCTGTTAACCTCATAGCCGTTATCCTTATTCCACTTCATGATCATCTGAGAAGTATCGGCTTCAACACCAATCGGAACAGCCTGTCCGTTGTAGTTTTCGTAAATCTTGAACCATCCCTGATTCTTGGATGTGTATGTAAGTCCCTTTGCTTCAAAATATTTCGTTTCTTTATCAAAGGTCAACGGAATGCCTGTCGGATCAAATTTATTTGTGTCCTTGTTGTACTGCCTTACCTCCAGGTTCAGGCTGTCGAGAATAGTCTGATTATCAAGAATTGTTGGAGAGCCTACCCACGAGCCGTCATCATGAACAAGATTTCCGTTTTCATCTGTATCAGACCAGAATTTCTGGAATTTAACATTTGCAGTTACCGGATCTTCCTTTAAGGTAATTTTCAGCTCCTGACCAACCTTGTTATCCGCTAATCTGAATGTACCTGCGCTTCCTTCTTTGTAGATATCGCCGGAAAAGCTTGCATATTTGTTTGTGATCAGATACCCTTCAGGTGCCGATGTTTCAACAATCTTGAAAATTCCGTTGTTTGTGTCATTATAATAAAGTGTTCCGCTTTCATAGTATCCGGTTGAAGCATTATATGTGAGGGGCTTTGCATTTCCGTAGCTTCCTGCACTGCCTAAATATTCTCTTACTTCAAATTTTGCTCCGGGAATATTTGCATTGGTTGTAGGATCTACCTTTTTTAACTTTACTTTGCCGCTGGCAGCCTGAACCTTTACTGTGATTGAGGTTTTTACCGGGTCTTCCACTTTTCCGTACAGCTTCGTCTGATCCGAACCTGTAAGGGCAAGAGCAGAGCCGACATTTGTACCTTTTTTCGTAAAGGTCATTGTAACTGTTTTTGCGTTCAAATCGGAAGTCCAGATTCTGAGCTTATTATCGCCGTTTAATGTACGGTAAATCTTATTTCCTGTTAAGTCGGAAATATTGAAATCACTGAGCTTGCAGTTAGAGTTTGTATTTGTAATTTCAACATATCCGCTGGATGAAGAGCCTGTATTCTTAAGCGTAACTGTGCTTGAACTGAAAGTTGGCGCCTCTTTATGATTCTTCATTGTATCCAGAATTTTATTGTAGCATTTTAAAGCATTGGGATAGTTGCTGAAAATAGATTTAGCCCATGAGGTACAGCCTGTATTGTAATTGGTTCTTGCACCTGTTTCGGCTTCCCACATAATAACTTGTGTGGCAAGCTGCGCATTTGTAGCTGAATAACCATATGCGTTAGCCGATGTACCATCATAACCATAAATTGAGGCACGGGTAATTATTGTTTGAGCAGTTCCTGTTAATTCATCGCCCCATAAACCAGTACCTTTAAGATTTGCAGCTTTAGCAGATGTACCATCAGTTCCTTCGTAAATCTGAATACAATACAAGGGTTCTCCTGTAGATTTTAGATTGTATAATGCAACCTGTCCGCTGTTGTTGTGCGTTTTATTATTTGCTGTAGTCCAATTACCCGTAGAATAATACGCATTCAGGTGCTTACTCTCAATCGTGTATGTATTACCTACAGTTAAGGCTGCCAGTGCAGGCATAGCTACAGTCATTGTTGAACCAAGCGTTAACAGTGCAAGAATAAGTGCAGCTATTTTCAGCCTGCTTTTTTTCAGAAACTTCAGAATTTCTGAAAAGCTGATAGATTTGATTGATTTTTTGCTTTTTTGAGATTTGTTCATCAAACCTCTCCTTTCATAGAAATATTTTTATATGTAAACAGCGCAAGGCTGGGATTTTAGAAATAGACATATAAAACAATAAACACTATAGGAAACGCTAAAGCTAAAAATATTAGAATAGATTTACTCTTGCTAATCATCTCAGCATCTGCGGTTGATCTTCCCCAAAAATAAGCAGCACCAATTCCTATTGTAAGGAATGAGAATGTCACAAGAAGAATTTTTAAAAACAATTGAATTGTTTCGTTTTTGTTCATATAAAACACCTCCAAAACAAAAAAGAGCAATCAACCTTTTTCAAAGTTAATTGCTCTTTAAAGTTTTTTTTGTTATAATGGAAATATATTTAATGTGTGATAAAAACATAGAATTCAATTAATATAATCCAATTAATTGTAAAATGTGTTCTATTAAAATTGCTTTTGAATATTTTGCAGCATTAAGATCATATATGAGCCAGTCTATAAACTGCTGATCTAAGTCGTAATTTTTAATGAAGTATTCATCTGATTGAATATCCCAATTATACACTTGTATATTTTTGATTCCCCAACAGATTTCATTATGCCATGTAACAAGATTTTTATCTTTTGGTGCTATCTCATCACTATATAGATGGCAGCTGTTAAACTCTTCCGACTTATAATGGAAATATCCTCTTGTTAACAATATGGATATTATAATTATTAATACTGCGAGTATTGATAATATGATTTTAAAATATTTTTTCATACAAAAAGCCTTTCAAAATTAAATGGAGTTTATTATGAGTAAAAAAAACGGTAACAAACGGAACATACCAAGAAATAGTCTAAAAAGTACACAGATAAGCCAAGGCAAGAAATCCAAAGCAACTCTACAGAAAATTAAAAACTTTTTTAACAGAGATAATCTTAATATTTTTACATCAGTCGTAAGTTTGTTATTAGCAATTGTTGCTATTTTCTTATCTTATGATGCAAATTCTTTTTCAAAAAATTTGAGTCCTTTAACTTATTCTTACGATATTAGTAAAAGTGTTGCGGTAAATATATCTAAAGATTCTACTGCAGATACTAGTTATAATATTTCTGATATAATAATTGATTTAAACGATAATCCAGGCAAAATAGCAGAAATATATATTGCTGATGTTTCTAATAACACTATTGATATTCATAATTGTCAATATAAAGTACCAGAAATATTTGTACTTAGTAATAATCTAATAGTAAAGTTTGAATATAGAAAAAAAGAAATTAAGATAGGATTTAATAAATTTGA
>DESD01000033.1:0-15718 GCA_002361935.1 Ruminococcaceae bacterium UBA3323
GTAAGCGCTGCAGCAGCAGTAGCAGTAGCAGCTCCGGCAGATGGCGGTGCAACGGCTGCAGAAGAGAAAACAGAGTTTGATGTTGTTCTTACAGCAGTAGGTGCAAACAAAATCGCTGTTATCAAGGCTGTTCGTGAAGCAACAGGTCTTGGTCTTAAGGAAGCTAAGGAGATTGTTGACGGCGCTCCTTCAACAATCAAGGAAGCTATGCCAACAGCAGACGCAGAAGCTCTCAAAGAGAAGCTTGCTGAAGCCGGCGCAACTGTTGAACTTAAGTAATTCAGTTCTCACAAAATATAAAAGCGATGTGATGATTCACATCGCTTTTTTTATCTTTTTTCAATAAAAAAAATTACAGAGGCGCTTGTGTGAGGAATTTGCAGCCTCTGTAATTCCCATAACAGCAAGAATGCTGTAAATGGATATAATAGTTCAAAACTGCAAATGCAATTGAAATTCTATGCAAAGCAGTTTGAAAACTTTTTGCTGATTCGAAAAGTATAAATAGAACTATTGAACGATTTGTCCTTCGTTAATCTTGATAACCTCATCGCATAAAACAGATAAATCCTCTTTGTTGTGGCTGGCTATAATGATTAATGCACCATCTTTTTTAAGAGAAAGAAGTAAATCTCTTATATCGTTTACTGTCCCTTCATCAAGTGCATTTGTAGGTTCATCCAGTAAGTATAGCTCGGGTTTTTCCATTATTGCCTGAGCGATATTGAGTTTTTGCTTCATTCCGAGTGAATATGTGCCAACTCTTTTCTTGTTGTCAGGGTCAAGACCTACCGCATTCATAGCAGTTCTGATATCATCATCAGTTGCAATTTCCTTTATTTTAGCAAGTATTTTCAAATTGTCATACCCGCTGTATTCAGGAAGCATAGACATACTTTCAATAATAATCCCAACACTATCCGGAAACTCAATATCTTTGCCGATAATTTTTCCGTCAATGCTTACACTGCCCTGTGTTGGCAATATTAATCCGCAGATTGCGCGCAAAAGCATCGTTTTTCCGCTGCCGTTTCTACCGTGCAGCCCATATATTTTTCCGCTTTCAAAGGATAAGTTTATATTTTCAAGAATTGTTTTTTTCTTAATGGTTTTTGTGTAATCTTTAATATCAATTTTCATTTGTTACTCCTTTGGTAATATGCTTATTTTTTTTGAACAGAAAACAAGTATAATGATTTGCAATAGGTTTAGTGCCATAATTGCTGCCAATGGCTGCAGAGTAGCGGTGCATAACAGCTTTGCTCTGTATGGACTTATGTAGTTTATTAGATTATATTTGTTTATTATCCGCAATATAGGTGTTATTGCTGCTTCGGGATTTTCCGTTGTAAATAAATAGATTGCTGTACCGATTAGCAGTAACAATAAAAATGAAATACAAATTATTAAAAAACTGAAATTGTAAGATGAAATCAATTCAAGCGCAAATTGAATTAGCATTAATATAAGCTTTACAAACAGTTCAAGCGCAAATAAAAGCATTATGCCTTTAAATGTAATATGTTTTCCGAGCAAAATTGAGAACAACGCAGTAAGCGCAATTTTAAATATCTCAACAATTAATACAGTTGTACATATTTTTAATATTTCAATACAGGCTGCTTTACGCCTTGATGAAATGCGGGTAAGCCTGATTATATTGTTATCAAAAAACAGGCAGTCATCTCTGTTTTTCATCAGCAGTGATAATGCAACAAATTCAAGTGTGCAAAATACCAGAATACCATAATTATGATTAAACTGAACACCGTTATATGTATCCGTGCTTAACCATACAAGCATAAAAGCACACAGTGCATGAATTGCCAAAACAATTATAAAACTAATTTTCTTCTTCATGAATCAAAATGTCTTTCTTTAAAAATATAAGCCTTGTTCCTGTTATTAAAATTGCACTTGTAATGATACAAATCAGTGTGTTCTTTATATAATCCATTAAATCAAAGGTTCCGTTCTGCATCCAATCGTTAACATAATCTGCAAAGAATATGATGCCTTTTTCTATCATTAAATAGGGAAGAGAATTCATTGCAAGCATAATTAAAACGGCAATAATCATATATACTCTTTTGAATTTGAAAATATAATACATAAACAGCAGTAATGAACCCAATACTAAGAAATAAGAAAATCTTGTTATAAAATATAAAAGCGTTAATAAGAAATACTTGCTGCTTACTAACAATTCCTGCTCGCAAATCATTATGGTAAATACTGCATTCACGCCGCAGTATTCAAGCGAAAATAAAAGCGCATTTATTACGGTTTGCTTTATATCATTTAAGATGTATTTTCCTCTGCCGTATTTAACAATTGCCATGCTGCTTGCACTGAAGCTGTAATTATGTGCAATTGAAAAAATAATTGTCATAACAAGCCCGACTGCCCATAATGAACTGTTATATCCTCCGCCGGTATTCATTAAGGATTGTGATAGTACAGTATAATCGCTTATTTTTCCTCCGTATGGAATCATTCTGAAATTGTATATAATCCAATATGCTGCTATAAAAGCGGTTTGCAGCAGGTTAATTTTTAATTTATATTTCATCTTTTCTTCCCATTGATATGATATATGCTGTGATTATAATTATAATTGCCGGCACGCAAAAGCATACAGCACCTCGTACAGCATCTATAAATAAATATTCATATACAAATGGCTGAATGGACGGTGCCACTGAAAAGCGGTAATCTGTAAAATAAAGCATCCAGAATACAAGGCATAATACATAGGATATTTTGTTATCCCTTGTAATGATACAGATGCTCTGGCATACACAGCTCAGAATGCCGCAAATCACTAAAAAAGACAGAACATAAAGCAAATATGTAATATATGGATGATGCAGACAGATATAAAGATAATTCGACATGTCTTCGCGGGAAAAATTCTCCATACCTTCAAAGCCGTTTCCGCCGTATAAAAAAGAGGTGTTAACTAACAGATTGAATAATACAGGTATACCTACTACAATGAACGGGTTTATAAAAGAAATGCCCATTTTTACAAAAAAGTGTTTTTTTCGGGTTATTCTCGTTAAATATAAATTATGCAATCCTCGCTTTTTTTCAATGTTATATTTATCGCAAAATGCTAATATCAGATATATAGGCATCAGCCAAGTAAGAATGCTGGTATACTTAATATTATTATTGTTGCATAAAATTGAAATGAAAGGTGGGTTATTGCCATAAAAGGGAATGATTTTTGTGTAATAAAATGTATCAACAGATTGAACGATTGATAATATCATTAACACAATAAATACGATCAAAAATTTTTTGGATTTAATATATTTAATAAATTCAGATTTCATATGATTTACCTATTATTGAAGAATCGACAAAGGAGAGTATAATAATTTATTTTTCAGGCGGTTCTCCGCAATTTGGAGTCCATTGTCCTGATGTAGAATATTCTTTGTTTGTATTAAGATTGTCAGAAGCATATAAAAAAACGTTTTCCTTGTTTGCTTTATTATATGCTGGATAACTATGCCATCCCGATGCTTCTGTTACAGTGAACTTTTGGGAGCCAAGTGGGTTAATGCCATCTGGGTTATCTATCCCAAGCCAAAATTTTGTTGCTGTATGCGGATAATTTGCACGCTCACTAGAATATTCAAAATTTAATCCCCAACCATCTTGAACAGAGCTGGTATTGCGATAATAGCTATATTTTGAATGACATAATTCTCCGCCTGCTGGAATGTCAAAATTAAAATTTCTGTTTGTTGCTGCTGCCGAAGCCGCTGTTGCAGACAAAACTGTAACAGTCAGTATAAGCATTACAAATAATACACTAAGTTTTTTTATTAATTTTTTCTGTTTGCTCATAAGGCTACCTCCTTATTGGAATGAATCTTCTATTAAATGTTTGTTTCCTCCTTTGTCGATTAAAATGAACTTATGATTGCACTCGTTTTCGTCTTCATCATAATGTGTGATGGTACATACTTTGAATTCCATTTTTCCCATAGTTGTTTCTATAGAAGCTTTTTGCGGAATGGTTTCGTTGCCGTCCAGCAATATTTTTTCGCAGTCAGGCGGAACTGCAAATCCGCTGTAAAACATGCCGGTTTTTGTATCTATACCATAGTGCAGCAAGGCCATGGATACATCGTTTGGCGAGTTATCATAAGTTACTTCTGAAATAACCTTTTCTTCTGAATCTTTATAAAAGCTGCCGGTTTCCAGTTCTTCGAATCTTGTGTTGTCACTCTGGAGTTTTGTTCGTATAAATCCATTATCATACGAGGTAAAGCTGATTGTAACATCAAGTTCACCAAACGGTTCACTTACCCATTCATCAATAAAGTATCCACCCAAACTGTCTTTTTTACTTGGATCGCCTAATGGATTTCTGAATAAGGTTGTTATATCAAATATGCCTGTCATTTTAAACAGCATAAGGGCAATGGCAACTATGCCTAATATAATTACGATTGTAGAAACTAATTTGGATTTCGATTTTTGCATTGCCAACACTCCTTTATTTCAAAATAGCACAAAAAATATATTTTGTCAACAATATATTTGCAGGAAAAGTATTTGCGGAAAGCATATGATGTGGTATACTGTAAATGAATAAAAACGGATAGGTATTATGGGACAGAATCAGGATAATTTTAAAAGAGGAACGGCGGAGCTGCTGGTGCTGCATCTGCTGCAAAAAGAAGATTTATATGGCTATCAGATTACCCACGCATTTGAAGAAAAAAGCATGGGTGCTTATACTATGCTTGAAGGTTCTCTTTATCCAATTTTATATCGTTTAACCGAAATGGGTTGTATCAGCGATTATGAAAAGCTGGTTGGCAAGCGCAGAACAAGGCGCTATTATCATATAGAGTCTAAGGGTAAGGAATACTACAAAAAAATTCTTGCTGATTATGATGCGGTTGCAACAAGCATCAGCAGAATTCTTGACAGAGAAGCAGGGGATCATGCAAATGGATAAGGAACTGAAAAAAGATATTAATGAGTATATTAAAGAAGTAAATCAGAATATAATTTGCGATTATAAAACAAAGAAAAAATTTGTATCTGATTTTAAAAATTCCATTTATGATTTTGTTGAATGTGAAAATATTTTTTCTGTTGATGAGGTTTACAGGCATTTTGGAACACCTCAGCAGATTGCAAAGGAATTTTTTTTAGGCCTTAATTTCAGGAAAATCAAAAGAAAAATGAATTATACAAAAGGTGTAATAGTTGGTACAGTTGTTTCTCTCATAGGTGTAGCTGTTGTGTTGATGATACTTACATATTTAGAAGCTATTCAATGGAGGCTGGAAATATTATTTTGAACAAATTGGACACCGGTTTATACTCAAATTAATTATACGTTAAGTGAATTCTATAAAAAATATAGCTACAAAGAAAAAGCGATGTGATTATTCACATCGCTTTACTATTCATATTGGTTTTTTATTCCATTTTTTCGCCATCCTGAAGAAACGCATAGCGCACCTTCATAACATCCGTATCAACACCCTCATAGCTTTCAATATAATCCAGCATCGGCTCGATTTCATCAAAAACAGCAATCAGCTCAAGCGAGTCCTTCTTTAAAAAGTTTTCTTCAACAGAATGATTCAGCATCTCAATCAGCTTATCGTAATAGCCGTGCGCATTGTAAATCACAATTGCCTTATTATGTCTGCCAAGCTGTTTTAAGGTATAAACCTCAAAAAGCTCCTCAAACGTTCCTATACCGCCGGGTGCGATTATGAAAGCATCTGCATGATCCTCCATATAGGTTTTTCGTTCTGCCATTGTTTCTGTATGCTTGAATTTGGTGCAGTTATCAAAAAGCAGATTGTGTATCTTCATAAAATGGGGAGCAACACCTAAAATGTAACCGCCGTTGTCATATTCTCCCCTTGCAGAAGCGCCCATAACACCGCAGTTTCCGCCGCCGAAAACAAGCCCTATATTTCTTTTTGCCATTTCACATCCAAGCTTATAAGCAGTATCTATATATTTATCTTCAATGATATCGCTTGAAGCCCCGAAAACACAAATGTTCATAGTAATCACCTTATATTATATATTATTTTCATTTTTATAGTTTGATTATAGCAGTAAAAATATTAATAATCAATAAAATTATAATTTTATTATGTACAGCAACTTGAATTTGACAAAGGGTAAGTATATAATATGTTTGTAAAAATTTAAGGAGTTTTCAAAATGAATCATTTTATGGACAAGGATTTTTTGCTTGATACCGATACTGCAAAAAGACTTTTTCACGATTATTGTGAAAATTTACCTATTTGTGATTATCACTGCCATTTAAGTCCAAAGGAAATTTACGAAAACAAATCTCCGAAGGATATTTCCGAATTGTGGCTTAAGGGAGATCACTATAAATGGAGAGCGATGCGCTCCTGCGGCATAAGCGAGGATTACTGCACAGGCGGAATTACAGGCAGAGAGCAGTTTGAAAAATTTGCCTATACGCTTCAGTATGCAATCGGGAACCCTCTTTATCATTGGGCGCATATTGAGCTTCAGAAATATTTTGGAATCAATACTCCGCTTTCCGCCAAAACGGCAGATGAGATATATGCACGTGCCAACAAGGCAATTGCAGACGGTGATTTCAGACCGCAAAGCCTGATTATGAAATCCAATGTTAAAGTGGTTTGCACAACGGATGACCCTGCCGACGATCTGAAATATCATAAGCTTTTGAAAGAAGCAGAGAATTTTGATTGCAGCGTGCTTCCGACATTCCGACCCGAAAAAGCGCTTAATATAAATTCAGACGGTTTCGGGAATTATATGAAGGAGCTTGAAAAGGCTTCGGATACCGAAATTCATTCCGTTGACGATGTGATTGCCGCACTGAAGAAAAGAGCGGATTATTTCAATGAGGTCGGGTGCCGTGTATCGGATCATTCCTTTGATTATGTTCCGTTTTCATCCGCTTCGGACGCTGTTGTTGAAGCCGCTTTTCAAAAGGCAATGAACGGAGAATGCGTGTCAAGGGAAGAAACGGATGCTTATAAAACAAAGGTGCTTCTTGCTCTTGGTGAAAAGTATTATGAGCTTGACTGGGCCATGGAAATCCATATCGGTGCAATGAGAAATAACAACACGGCTATGTTTCACAAAAAGGGTGCCGATATCGGCTTTGATTCTGTTGGAGATGATAATATTGCATATCCTTTAAGCCGCTTTCTTGATGCCCTTAATGTGAAAGAAAGGCTTCCGAAAACGATTTTATTCAATCTTAATAATAAGGATAATGTTGTTCTGGCAACGATGCTCGGAAACTTTCAGGGAACAGAGGCTGAATCTAAAATTCAGTTTGGCCCTGCATGGTGGTTCTTAGATACCATGGACGGTATGACCGAGCAGATGAAGGCGCTCGGAAATCTTGGAATTCTGGGTAAGTTTATCGGTATGGAAACGGATTCCCGCTCCTTTACCTCTTATGGCAGGCATGATTATTTCCGCCGTATTATGTGCCGTCTTATAGGCAGATGGGTAGAAGACGGCTGGTATGCAGATGATGAAGCACTTTTAAAGGAAATTGTTTGCGGTATATCCTACAACAATGCAATGAAATATTTTAAATTTTAATATTCGGAGGACAAAAAATGAATTTGAATTTAAGACCTAAAGAGGAATGTGAATTTGATGAAATTTCACTTGGCGAAATTATGCTTCGCCTTGATCCCGGCGAGGGAAGAATAAAAACCTCACGCACCTTTAAGGCGTGGGAAGGCGGCGGCGAATACAATGTTGCCCGTGGTCTTCGCCGTTGCTTTGGCATGAAAACGGCTGTTGTTACCGCCTTTGCCGAAAATGAAATCGGATATCTTCTTGAAGATTTAATTCTTCAGGGCGGTGTGGATACCTCTCTGATTAAATGGGTTAAGTATGACGGAATCGGCAGAACAACAAGAAACGGGCTCAACTTTGTTGAACGCGGCTTTGGTATAAGAGGCGCCGTAAGTACATCGGACAGAGGAAATACAGCGATAAGTCAGATTAAGCCGGGCGATATAGACTGGGATTATATTTTCGGAACACTCGGTGTTCGCTGGCTTCACACAGGCGGTATATTTGCTGCTCTTTCCGAAAGCTCTGCCGAGGTTGCCATTGAGGCAGTTAAGGCTGCCAAAAAATACGGTACAATTGTATCTTATGATTTAAATTACAGACCGTCACTTTGGAATGATATCGGCGGTCAGGCAAAGGCACAGGCCGTTAATAAGGAGCTTGCAAAATATATTGATGTTATGATAGGCAATGAAGAGGATTTTACTGCCTGCCTTGGCTTTGAGATTGAGGGCAATGATGCCGAGCTGAAAGAGCTAAATATGGATGGTTACGTTAAAATGCTTGGCGAGGTCTGCAGGGCTTATCCGAATTTCAAGGTTATTGCAACAACGCTTCGTACCGTTAAAACAGCTACGGTAAATGATTGGAAGGCAATCTGCTATGCTGACGGCAAGGTCTATAATTCCATAGAATTCCCGGGCCTTGAAATTCTTGACAGAGTAGGCGGAGGAGATAGCTTTGCATCAGGTCTTATTTACGGATTAATGCAATACGAAGATGCACAGAAGGCAGTGAACTACGGCGTTGTTCACGGTGCTCTTGCTATGACAACACCGGGCGATACCTCTATGGCTTCACTGAAAGAAGTGGAAGCAAAGGTAAACGGTGCTTCCGCACGTGTTCAAAGATAATTTGATAGTATTTTTTTCGTTATGCTGTGTTTTTTTAATTTGGTCAAATCAATAAAAAAATATTTTGGCTGACGAAAAAACATGAATTTTAAAATACTTTATTGAAACAAATTTTAGGAGAATCATTATGGCTAATAAAATCGAAACACTTGCAAAAATTCAGGAGGTTGGAATTGTTGCTGTTGTACGTGCAACATCCATTGAACAGGCTGAAAAGATTACAGATGCATGCATAGCAGGCGGAGTTGCTGCAATTGAGCTTACCTTTACCGTTCCGCATGCAGATAAGCTGATTGAAGCAATGAAAGCAAAATATAACAGCGGAGAAATCATTATCGGTGCAGGCACGGTTATGGATGCCGCAACAGCAAGAATTGCTATCCTTGCAGGAGCCGAATATATCGTTGCTCCGTATTTTGATCCGGAAACGGTTAAATGCTGCAATCGTTACGGAGTTCCTTCCATGCCCGGAATTTATACACCGACAGAAGCAGTTGCTGCTATGGAATGCGGCGCTGATGTGCTTAAGGTATTTCCCGGCGATATTGCCGGCCCGGCATTTATCAAGGATATTCATGGTCCGATTCCGAATGCGGTTATGATGCCGTCGGGCGGTGTTGATGTTGATAATGTTAAGGATTGGATAAAAGCAGGTGCTATTGCCTGTGGCGCAGGTTCATCGCTTATTGCAGGCGCTAAAACAGGAGATTATGATAAAATAACGGAAACAGGCAAGCTTTTTGTTCAGCGCATAAAAGAAGCAAGAGAAGAAATGAAAAAATAGTTTAATATTGAAAAGGGGAGTTTGAAATGAAAAGACTGTATAGAGATCCTTCAAATAAAATGATCTGCGGCGTTTGCAGCGGTATTGCAAATTATCTTAATGTGGATCCAACCATTATAAGACTGGTGTGGGCGCTTACCATTATATTTGCGGGCTTTGGAATTCTGGCATATTTTATTTGTGCTCTTGTTATTCCGGAGGGTCCTGTATATGATAATAATGAGCAGTATTGGCAGCAGCAACAGCAGCAGTACGATCAGAACGGACAGCCGTATTATAATCCTAATCCCAGCCAGCAGTACAATAATCAGGGAACCTATTATGACCCGAATCAGAACAACAATAACCGATAAAAAGGAAAGCCGATTGGAGTAATCCAATCGGCTGTTTTCATCGTTTTTGCAGGGCAGAATTGCAGGGATTTACAATTCTGTTTCCTGCGGCTTAGTAGTATGTGTGTACATATTTCCTGTCAAGCTCGGCAATGATTTTTACACACTTAATGAGAAATTTAAGCATAATCTATCCCTCCTTAACATATTAACAAAAGAATGCTTTTTTATTTTTTAAAAGTCGTTTTCCTTTGTTTCGCCCACATTATAGCACTATATTTTTTATTGTCAATACTTATGATTGAAAAATGGCTTATATTTATAGAAAATGAACAAAAATATAATCTTAAAGCTTTAAATTATAGCGATAATAATATGCAAAATAAACAAAAATCGACGTTATTTTATTATATGTATATGAGATGATTATGTGCCTTGTCCATTTATTTGAAATTTACTTTTAACAATTTGTATGATATGATTGAAATATAAAACAATCGTATTGTTCGGCTACGGAAAGGAATTCTATGAATCATAAAGAATGTGACACCTTTTTGGCAACTGTTCTTGAAATCGGAAGAAGATTGGTTGAATCGGGTGCAGAGATACATCGTGTTGAAGATACTGTTTACAGAATATGTATGGCATACGGCTTTGAAAGCTGCGAGGTTTATGCTGTTACGGGAATGATTGTTGCAACCATTAAGGGCAAGGATGATTTTCATTATACGCAATCTGTAAGGGTTATTTCTTATGGAACGGATTTGGGCAGGCTGGAAGAACTGAATGCACTTTCAAGGCAAATTTGCACGGATCCTCCAAGTGTGAAGGAACTTGAAAATATTGTTTATTCATATAAAAAGCCGAAACCGAAGCCCATCATTAAGTGCCTTGGCTATATGCTTGCTGCAGGTGCATTTGCCGTTTTCTTCGGGGGAAGCTGGTTTGATGGTGTTGCTTCCGCTGCGGTTGCCATTGCCATATATCTTATGGACTATAATTTTCATTTAAAAAGAGTTAATAATGTTATATATACTTTTGTTGCAAGCTTTGTTTCAGGATGCCTGGCGCTTGTGTTTGTTCATTTCGGCTTCGGAACGCACGTTGACAAGGTTATGATAGGCGATATCATGCTGTTCATTCCGGGGCTGTTGCTTGTAAGTGCGGTTAAGGAAATGTTTAACAGGGATATCGTAACAGGGCTTTACAGGATGATTGAGGCTGTGCTTGTTGCTGTTTCAATTGCGTTTGGCTTTGCGTTGTCTTTTTATGTGTTGGGAGGTGCTGTTTGATGAAAGAGGCTGTTATTCAGGTTGTAACGGCGGCAATCGGTTCCCTTGGCTTTTCAATCTATTTTCGTGTGCGGGAAAAGAATGTTATTGCTTCCATGGCCGGCGGTGCAATAGGCTGGGTTGTTTATCTTGTTTTGTTTTATTTTACCTCGGATTTGTTTGTAAGCAATTTTGTTGCTGCGTTCGTTGTTTTTGTATGGGCTGAAATTATGGCACGTATTCTGAAAGCGCCTTCAAACACATATCTTATTCCGGGAATTATTCCGCTAATCCCCGGCGGTTCGCTTTATTATACAATGAAGGGCGTTGTTGACGGCAATCAGGCATTGTTTGCCGAAAGCGGAAAAAACACCATATTCGTTACTTTTGGTATGGCTGCCGGAATGGTTGTTGCCGCTGTTGTTTTTCATTATATTATAAAAGTGAAAGTAATAAGAAAGAGAAAATCCAAGTAATAAAGAGATATTTTATGAATAATTTTAAAAATACACTCAATCAGTTTTATAATGATTTTGGAACACATAAGGCAATGGTATTATCAACTTCTTTGAATGATAAAGTGAGTTCAAGAATGGTAAGTATTATTGTAATTGAAGGAGATTTTTATTTTCAAACTGATAGAAAACTTAATAAGTACTGTCAAATCAAGAAAAATAAAAATGTAGCTTTATGTATAGATAATATTTCTATTGAAGGTGTTTGCTATGAATTGGGATTACCGCTTGATAATAAACCATTTTGTGATTTATATAGACAGCATTTTTTAAGTGCATATCAGTTATATACCAAATTAGAGGATGAGGTATTGATTTTAGTTAAACCAACATGTATACAAAAATGGATTTATGAAAATGGTAAACCATTTATTGAAGCTTGGAATTTTGATACTTTGGAATATAAGAAAATACCATATCAAATTTAATCGTTTAATAATACATAAAATACCCCGAAGAGTTTAACTCTTCGGGGTTAATGCTTATTTTGTATGCTCATCAAGTGTAAGAGAATAGGCAGGGAGAAATTCTTTTGTGAAATATCTAACTTCATCCATATCTATTTCATCAACAATTTTAATTTGTTTTTCTCTGGCTGTTTCAAATTCCTTGTTTCCCATACGACATTCCTCTATGCATTTAATCAGTGCATCAATTTTATCTGCCGCCTTAACAATTTTCCAAAGCTCTTTATCCTCTTTCTTATGTATAAAGAAAGGCTGATAATCCTCTTTAAATTCATCGGGAAGCATTGCAAGCAATCTTTCTCCTGCTGCTTTCTCTATATCCTTGTAAACGCCCTGAATTTCACTGTTGTAATATTTAACAGGTGTTGGCATATCTCCTGTAATAACCTCGGTTAAATCGTGATACAGAGCAAGCACAGCGCATCGTTCGGCATCATAGCTTTTGCTGAATTTTTTATTGCCTATTGTGCAAAGTGCATGGGCAATAACGGCAACATTATGGCTGTGTTCCGCAATATTTTCCTTTGAGGTATTGCGCATAAGCGCCCAACGGTCAATAAGCTTCATTCTGTTGACCATTGCAAAAAAATTGCTCATTTAATGCTCCTCTTCTTTTGCTGAAATTTCAATTCCAAGCTCGCCAAGCTGAATATCATCAATGTTGGACGGCGCACCGCTCATCAGCTCGCTTGCATTCTGAACCTTAGGGAATGCCGTAACATCACGCAGACTGTCTGCCCCGCAAATCAGCATGGCAAGCCTGTCAAGGCCGATACCCATACCGCCGTGGGGCGGAGCGGCATATTTGTATGCCTCAACAAGGAATCCGAATTTAGCATCAATTTCTTCCTGCTCCATTCCGAGAAGCTCAAACATTTTGTTCTGAAGCTCGCAGTCTGTAATTCTCATAGAGCCTGATGAAAGCTCTGTTCCGTTCAACACAAGGTCAAAGGCCTGTGCTCTTACCTTGGATTTATCCGTGTCAAGATAAGGGATGCATTCCTCAAGCGGCATTGTAAACGGATGATGCATAGCAAGCCATTCGCCGCTTTCCTCATCATATTCAAAGAAAGGCATTTCCGTAATCCAAAGATAATTCCATTTATTTTCCGGAATGATGCCAAGTGTTTTGGCAACGGTAAGGCGGAGTGCGCCCATAACAGAAAGTGCAAGGCTTGTTTTATCACTTACAATAAACACACAGTCGCCCTGTTCAGCGCCGAGTTTTGCAAGAAGTGCATCAAGCTCACCCTCTTTAAGAAATTTAGCAAAAGAGCAGGCAGGTGCTTCATCCGCCCAGCGAACATAGGCAAGTCCCTTTGCACCGATTCCCTTTGCGTATTCGGTAAGCTTGTCAATTTTCTTTCTTGTATAGGTACCGGCTGCATTTTTTGCAACAATTGCTTTTACTGCTCCGCCGTTTTCAACGGCAGATTTAAACACGGCAAAATCAGTTGTCAGCGCCCAATCTGAAATATCTTCAATCAGCATATCAAAACGTGTATCGGGCTTGTCTGAACCGTATTTGTTCATCGCTTCGGCAAAGGTCATACGCGGAAGAGGAGATTCAATGTCAACATGAATTGTTTCCTTCATAAGCTTTTTGATAAAGCCCTCTGCCATATCCATAATATCGTCTGTATCTACAAAGCTCATTTCAAGGTCAATCTGCGTGAATTCCGGCTGTCTGTCTGCTCTTAAATCCTCATCACGGAAGCAGCGGGCAAGCTGAATATAGCGGTCAAAGCCGGAAACCATCAGAAGCTGCTTGTAAATCTGCGGGCTTTGGGGAAGAGCATAGAATTTACCGTTGTGAATTCTGCTCGGAACAACATAATCCCTTGCGCCTTCCGGTGTGGATTTAATCATCATCGGTGTTTCAATTTCAAGAAAATCATTTGCGTAGAAGTATTCACGGGCAATCTGCGCAATTTTGTGGCGCATAATGATATTCCTTGTAAGCTTCTCGTTTCTTAAATTGAGGTAGCGGTATTTAAGCGTTGTTTCATCTCCGACCGTATCAGCCTTTGCAATTTCAAAAGGCGGTGTCTGCGCCTTTGAAATGATGCGAAGCTCTGTTACCTCAACCTCAATATCACCCGTCGGGATTTCCTTGTTTTTGCTTTCACGCTCTTTTACAATGCCCTTGAGTGCAAGCACATATTCCGAGCGGACAGACTGCGCTTTTTCAAAAATTCCTCGGTCTGTCTGATCGTTGAAAGAAATCTGAACGATGCCCGTTTTATCCCTTAAATCAATAAAGATAAGATTTCCGAGATCTCTCTGGCGCTGTGCCCAGCCGAAAAGCGTAACTTCTCTGCCGGAATCCTCCAATCTGAGTGTTCCGCAGTAATCCGTTCTTTTAAGTCCTTTGATATTTTCCATTCCTCTTATTCTCCTGCATTTTCTCCAACATTGAAAAGTGAACCGAAATCAAAAGCTTCGCCGTTTATTTCAAGATCGGCAAGCTGTTCCGAAAGGGTTATGTTGTAATATCCGCTTACAAAGGTTGCAAGCGCAATTTCGGTTTCTTCGCCTGTTTCCATATTCTTAAGCTTTGCGATACCTTCTTCAACCTCGTTATCGCCTAAAACGATTGTGAATTTAGCATCAAGCTTATCTGCATATTTCATCTGAGCCCTCAGGCTTCTTTTGTTTAAATCATAAAGGCAGGAAAAGCCCTCTGTTCTCATATCCTTTGCAATTTCCACTGCCTTTAGTGTTGCTTTATCTCCGAGTGCAACAATGAATAAATCCGGCTTTGCGCTTTCGGGAAATTCGCAGCCCTGTGTTTCCATAAGAAGCATAAGCCTTTCAAGCCCCATTCCGAATCCGAGCGATGGTGTATGCGTTCCACCAAGCTCTTCGATAAGACCGTCATATCTGCCGCCGCCGCATACTGTGCCCTGAGCACCGATGGAATTTGAAATGAATTCAAACACGGTTTTTGTATAATAATCCAATCCTCTTACAATTTTAGGATTGATTTTGAATTCTATGTTTTCAGCCTTAAGATATTTCTGAACCTGTTCGAAATGCGCTTTGCATTCATCACAAAGATAATCAAGTACAACAGGAGCATCCTTTGCAATTTCAGAGCAAACAGGGGATTTGCAGTCTAAAATACGCATTGGGTTTCTGTCTAACCTATCCTTGCAGGTATCACATAAATCATCTTTTCTTGTGCTGAAATATTCCTTAAGCGCCTTGTGAAATTCAGCACGGCAGGTTGGACAGCCGATTGAATTGATTTCAAGGCTTATATCCTTAACGCCAAGGTTATCAAAAACTGCTTTTGCAAGGCTGATGATTTCAGCATCGGCAAGGGGGGAGGCCGTTCCGAAGCATTCAACACCGAACTGATGGAATTCACGGAGCCTGCCGGCCTGCGGCTTTTCGTAGCGGTAGCAGGAGGTTAAATAGCAAACCTTCTGCGGCAGTGCTTCGTTGCACAGCCCGCTTTCAAGAAAGCATCTTGCTGCGCCTGCGGTTCCCTCCGGACGAAGCGTAATGTTTCTTCCGCCCTTGTCATCAAAGGAATACATCTCCTTCTGAACAACATCTGTTGTGTCGCCCACACTGCGCTGGAAAAGCTCGGTGTGTTCAAAAACAGG
>DESD01000033.1:15991-16431 GCA_002361935.1 Ruminococcaceae bacterium UBA3323
AAGCTCGGTGTGTTCAAAAACAGGAGTTCTGATTTCTTTAAAGCCGTATTTTTCCGCAGTATCAAGAACGGTTGCTTCAATATATTGATTTTTGTGTACCTCTTTGGGTAAAACGTCTTTTGTGCCTTTAATAGCTTTTGTTATTAATGCCATACGTATCTCCATTCAAAAAAGGGTGAGCGTATGCCCACCCAAATTTTAATTTATGTTATGAATTATATCTTGGGTTCACTATTTCTCTCCATTCAAAATCTCCGCGCTCAACGCCTCGTACAAGCGCCTCTGCCGTTGCAATATTTGTTGCAAACGGTATATTGTGAACATCGCAGAGTCGGAGCAAATCATTGTCGTTAGGCTCATGAGGTTTGGGGTTAAGAGGATCTCTAAAGAATATAAGTAAGTCTATTTCATTGCAGGCAATTCTGCTTGCAATCTGCTGT
>DESD01000033.1:16700-17036 GCA_002361935.1 Ruminococcaceae bacterium UBA3323
AATTCTGCTTGCAATCTGCTGTCCGCCGCCTTGGCTTCCTGAAAGAAAACAATTTATGTTAAGGCCTGTTGCCTCATGAACAAGTTTTCCTGTTGTGCCTGTTGCGCATAGACTGTGGCGGCTCATGATTCCGCAATATGCAATACAGAATTGAACAAGAAGTTCTTTCTTTGCATCATGAGCTATGAGTGCAATATTCATAATTTACCTCCGTAATGTTATAGTTTATATAAATAAAACATACCTGATTTATAATTTTACATTGATAATAATATCATAAATATACTGTATATTCAATAAAAAATTATAACAAAAGATTATAAATTTTTAGAATAT
>DESD01000001.1 GCA_002361935.1 Ruminococcaceae bacterium UBA3323
AACGATTGAAAATACTGGATTTAAAATTTCTTCAAGAGTTGAGGAAAACACCTCCCTTTTTGATATGATTCAGAATGCACTTGATTTAACGCTTCAGAATCAATCATATATGTATGTTTTATATGATGATTTCGGAAAGCTCACCTTAAAGGGACTGAACAATATGCGTTTAAATTTGCTTATTGATGAGGAAACAGGCGAAAATTTCGATTATACCTCTTCAATTGACGAACAGACCTACAACAAGGTAAAGCTTACCTATGATAATGATAAAACAGGCAGGCGGGAAATCTATATTGCACAACATGGCAAAAACATTAATTCATGGGGTGTTCTTCAGTATTTTGATACGCTTCAGAAAGGCGAAAACGGACAGGCCAAGGCAGACGCATTATTGAAGCTTTACAATCATAAAACAAGAAATTTATCCGTTAAAAATGCTTTTGGGGATATAAGAGTGAGGGCAGGCTCTATGGTTATTGTAATGATGAAGTTGGGAGATGTAAGCCTTAAGAATTTGATGCTTGTTGAAAAATGTAAGCATGAATTTAAAGAAAGTGAGCATTATATGGATTTGACATTAAGAGGGGGCGATTTTATTGCTTGATACAAATGATTTATTGATAAGTATAAAAAAAGCAGCCAAGGAGGCTGTTGATGCAGGTCAGCCGTCTGATTTCAGCTTTGGAAGAGTAATAAGCGAAAGACCGCTTAAAATTTCGGTTGAACAGAAAATGGTGCTGACCTCTGCACAGTTGGTGTTAACAAGAAATGTAACGGATTACAGTATGGAAATGTCTGTTAACCATACAACAGATAATGCCCTTGATGTAAATATGCAGCATACGCACGGCTTTAACGGTAAAATTGAAGTGTTTTCGGGTAAAACAGATATTGGTGCAAATGATGAACTGCACGCGCATACCTATTCGCATTCACATGCCTTGTCGGGTAATATTGATAATGGAAACAATGTCAATTTAAGCCATAGCCACAGCTATTCGGGCAGAAAGTCTTTTATTGTTCACAATGGATTGTCTGTCGGTGATGAGGTTGTTTTGCTGAAGCAGAAGGGCGGACAAAAATATCTTGTTTTGGACAGGGTGGTGCATGTATGATACCTCAGATTCAGGATGATATTTTAGATGCTGAAATTGAAACTCAGCCAAGCAAAACTTATTTTCTGGATATTGCTGAAAACAGAATCCGCGGAACTGTAAATGAGCTTGAAGCAGTAAGGCAGGCGGTTTATCTTATTCTGAATACGGAAAGGTATGATTATCTTATCTATTCGTGGGATTACGGCGTTGAGCTTAAAGAGCTTTTCGGCGAGCAGAAGGAATATGCCTATCCGGAAATCAAACGCTGCATAACGGAAGCCCTGCTTCAGGATGAAAGAATTGCCGCAGTTGATGCTTTTGAATTTGAAGCAGGGAAAAAATCAAATCACATAAAGTTTTCGGTACACACAATTTTTGGAGATATGGAGGTGGAAACCGATGTTTGAAGATAAAACCTATGAGGAGCTTCTGCAGGAAAAGCTTTCAAAAGTTGCATCCTCCCTTGATAAAAGAGAGGGCTCAATTATTTATGATGCATTGGCTCCGAATTCACTTGAAAGTGCAATGCTTTATACTGCGCTTGATTCAATACTTAACGAAACCTTTGCAGATACTGCAAGCAGGGATTATCTGATTCTAAGGTGTAAGGAACGGGGGATAGCCCCGTTTCCTGCAAGTCCGGCAGTTGCGATAGGAGAGTTTAATATTGATATTCCGATAGGCAGCCGTTTTTCGGGCGATAAATACAATTGGGCAGTCACTGAAAAAATCAGTGATAACAGATATTATTTGACCTGTGAAACGGAAGGCTCGGATTCCAACGGCGATTTGGGACAGCTTATTCCGATTGATTATATTGAAGGGTTAACAAGAGCAGAGCTTACCTCAATTGTTATCAATGGTGAGGATGAGGAGGATACAGAGATATTAAGGCTTCGCTACCTGAACAGCTTTAAAAATCAATCTTATGGTTTTAACCGTGGTCAGTATATCGCTGTTACAGAAGCGTTGCCCGGTGTGGGCGGCTGCAAGCCTTACAGGGCGTGGAACGGACCGGGAACAGTTAAGCTTGTTATTACGGATAGTCATTATATGCCGCCGTCTGACGAGCTTGTTAATTTCGTGCAGACAGCAATAGATCCAACGCAGAACAGCGGAGAGGGGATAGGTCTTGCACCGATAGATCATGAGGTTACGGTTGTTGGTGCTTTCGGAACAGAGATAAATATTGAAACCTCTTTAACGTTTGCCGATGGGTGGAATGCGGAGGAGTGTCTGCCGTATATTGAAACAGCTCTTGATACTTATTATCAGGAGCTGAATTCTTTATGGAGCAAAGAAAACGGATTGCTGGTCAGAATTTCGCAGATTGAATCACGCTTGCTTTCGTTAACGGGAATTCTTGATGTTTCGGGAACAAAACTGAATGGTGCAGCTTCAAATACTCTTCTTGAAGCGGATTCGGTAGCCGTAAGGGGGTCTTTTGCAAATGCGTAATTTCAATACTGCCAGAACGATTGACCTTACCGGATATCTGCCTGATGTTTTAAAGAACGTTACGGAAATGCAGGCTGTTATGAATGCCGAAACACCTATAGTACAGGCAATATGGAATGCCTGTGAAGATTGCATAAACGACCAGTTTATATCCGAAGCAACGGAAAACGGCATTGCCCGCAGGGAAAAGATGCTGAATATAACGCCGTATGCAACCGATACTTTAGAAGACCGCCGTTTCAGGCTTCTTTCAAGGTATAATGAAAATACACCTTACACAAGAAAAAGCCTTGCTGATATGCTTGAAACCTTATGTGGTAAAGAGGGCTTTCAGCTTATAATATTAACCTCGGAGTTTACAGTCAGGGCAAAGGTTGCTCTTACAGTAAAAAAGCAAGCAGACAGTGTCAGAGAACTGCTGGAAAGAATTCTGCCGTATAATATGGCTTTTTCTGTTGAACTGCTTTATAACATATGGCAGCAGTTTAAGCCGTATACTTGGGCAGATGCTAATGAATTTACCTGGAAAGAATTAAAAGAGGAGGTGCTGCCTAATGGCAACATATACTGAAAATTTAAACTTAAAAAAGCCCGCTGAAACTGATTTTGTTGATGTTGCGGATATAAATGAAAATATGGAAGCAATTGATCATGCTATAGCCTCAAATGAGCAGAAGATAGCAGAGATTGAAAAAATTCAAAGCGTAATTCCATATGCTGTTTGTATGGATGATATTAATAATGATCATTTAACAGCTGAAATTGTTAATGGAGTATTTGAATTGAAAAGAGGTATAGCTATTGATGTTTGTTTTAGTCATGATTGTTCTTGTGCCGCATATGCGGATGCAACACTGAATGTTAACGGTACCGGTGCAAAAAAAATTTATGTAGGCAATAAACCCTTATACAATAGTGCATGGCAATCTGGTGCAATTGTTAGATTTGTCTATGATGATACAAGGTGGATTGCACAAATTCCTGTAAGAGCAAATAGATATCAACTAGGAATTGTTCAATTGACAAACAGCTCTATATCTGGAAGAGCCGCAGAGAGTTCGTGGGTAGCAGACATTGAAAAGTCAGCTAAAACAGCAAATAATACTGCTAATAACGCCATCCCTAAATCACAAATAGACACAGCCGGGGGTGTAGCAGGTTTAGATGAGAACCGGAAAGTTTTGGTTGAAGAAATTCCGATTGAAGATATTAAAAAACTTCTTAATCTTCCAATCATTGCAACAGGCAATCTTTCCATTGTTCTTGATGAAGGGAATGTTCCGAAGGGAGAACATATTGATTTTCCCGAGGGTCTTTTCACAAAAACGCCTGTTGTTTTTGTAAATCCTAAAACTACCGTTCCCGGAACATTGGTTTTGGGTGCAAGCGTTACCAACATAACGAAAGCAGGCTGTGATATTTATTTAACACGAACATCCGCCTCGTCAACAGGCGTATGCTGGCTTGCAATTCAGGTTTAAGGGGAGGTGTGAGGATTGACAGAAATCATCGTTGCACTTATTGTAGGCGGTTTATCACTTGTCGGAGTAATCATTACAAACATATCGAGCAACAAAAAGGTACAGACCGATATGAAAGTGCAGGCAGCAGTTACGGACGAAAAAATTGAAGAGCTTACAAGAGAGGTAAGGGAACATAATAATTTCGCAAAACGCATGCCTGTTGTTGAAGAACAGATTAAAGTTATCAATCACAGAATCAAGGATTTGGAAAAACAATAAAAAAGCACCGCCGAAGGGCAGTGCTGTTGACATAAAAGTTCATATCATGTATAATTTTTGCGGATAAGGAAAACTACCATAAACGGTAGGCGGTTAAATCCTGCCCCTGAAAGGGGGCTTGCCGATGGAACAATTAGCATATTTGGTATTGATACTGATTTTTGCAACTGGTTACATAATGGCTGTAAAAAGGAAATAGTCGCCTCACTCCTACATAAGACGACTATTTTCTAATAGTTATTCTTTTATTGTAAGGGGCTAACCGTCTACAGGCAAGCTCCTTATCTGCTTTTATATTATCATATGATTCCGAATTTGTCAACAGCACCGCAAGGCGCTGTTTTTTTTATATTAAATTTTACGGAGGAATCAAAAATGAAAAAAATCAAATGGACCAGGGAAACAACCAAGAGAGTATTCAAAACATTCATTCAGGCAGCCCTTGCCTATATGGCAATGAATATTGCCGGTGTGGATTTCACAGGCGACAGGGATATGGTAAAAACCGCCTTAATCGGTCTTGCGCTTTCTTCTATCTCTGCAGGTATTGCCGCACTTATGAATTTGCAGTCGCCTGCAGAGCCCGAACAGCTCGGTGGAGCTTCCGCTCTTACCTTTGAAGCATGGATAAAGAAATATCTTGGAAAGAAAACGGATTATGACGGTGCGTACGGCGTTCAGTGTGTGGATTTGATTGATTGCTATATAGATAAGTGCCTTGGACTTAAAAAAGGCTTCTGGGGCAATGCAAAGAACTGGTGGACGGACAGAAGCAAAAGCACGTGGCTCAAAAATAATTTTGAATTCATCACACCGAAATACAAAAACGGAGAGCTGAAAGCAGGGGATATCGGTATCAGAACAAGCGGTACATACGGGCATATCTTCATTGTTGCAGAGCCTTCCGCAAACGGTCAGTTCAAATATTATGACCAGAACGCAGCAGGTAAGCATGAAGCCATGACCTTAAGAACAAAGGCGTTCACAAGTGCAAATATTAATGGTATTCTCAGACCGAAGAATCAGGCACCGTTTAAAACTGCTGTGAAAAAGCCGGCAGCAAGCTCTTTCAAAAAGGGCGATGTTGTAACCTTAACAACCAATGTAAACGTAAGAACAGGTGCAGGCACAAATTATGCGCAGAAGAAGGTATCACAGCTCACCAAGGACGGCAAAAAGAATGCAACCTCAAAGCTGCCCCTTGCCAAGGCTACGCTTAAAACAGGCACAAAGGTAACCCTTCAGTCAATAAAGACAGTGGGTTCAGATATCTGGGCACAAATCCCTTCCGGATGGATATGTCTCAGATATGGCGGCAAAAACTATGCGAAGTAACCTTGTGATAAATTAAATAGAGTATATGATATAGCCCCTGCTTCCTATTGCTTTTAGGTTGCAGGGGCTTTTTGTTGTTATATTGAATAATTTTTAAATACAGTTTTTGTGCAACACTACAAAAATACTACAATTTTCGACTTTTTGCGTTACTTTTTATACGCTTTTGCAACTATATTTTTTGATAATAAATTTATATGCCATTTTTATATGATTAATGTAATGGTATTATTTTTTAAAAGAGGATAAAATGATGAAAAAAACTGTAAAAATAATGCTATTGATTTTGGCTCTAGTTGCTTTTTTCTTGTTGCCAGATATTCTTTATTGGTTAAGAAGTTTATTGAAAATATTGCCTGGAATAAAGCAAATTGTTTCTTCTATATCGGATACGTTATATATACAAACGATGAATACGGCATTATTTAATTGTTTTGCTATTGTTATTAGTTTTATGGCATATAATATAGCAAAAAGTCCTTATAATGCACAGTCTGAGCAAAGGAAACAGGAAATTATTAGATCAGTAGTAGTATTAAGAACAAATATTCAAATAAATTGTAAAACAATAAATAGTTTAAAGAATAACACGGGCAACGCTAATGATTTATCAATTAGTAATGAAATAAATGATTGTATTATATGTCTATATTCTGCCCAAAAAATAACAGAAGCTCATTTTAAATTTTGTATTGATTATGTTGATGATGTAAAAGCAATAAATCAAGCTTTAAAGGATAATCAAAATACTGATCAACACATAGAGGCGTTTTGTAAAAAATATTTCAAAGAAAACACATTAGAATATAGTCCAATTTTAAAAGAAATAACAGATAATCTTGACAAAATAAAACCAGGAGGATAGTTTATGTTTAGAAAACCTAATGATAATTATGATTATAATACTAGTGAAAAAAATGTTAAAAACCAAATCGGAAGAAGATTTGATAAAATATTTGATATTTTGATGAATTCGGATTACTACGAGGGAACTAAATATGCCAATTACTTTAATAGAATAAATGAGGATGGAACAAGCAAAATCTATGTTTATGATCCGCTCGAAAAAAAGTTGGATAAAGTTATGCAGTCAGAAAAAAATGAAATTAAATATTTGGTTGGTTTAGCAGGTATGGGAAAGACAACATTGCTAAGAAACTATTTTAAGATCATTGATAGAGATATTAAATTGGATG
The DNA here is from genome assembly GCA_002361935.1 of Ruminococcaceae bacterium UBA3323. GTDB lineage: Bacteria > Bacillota > Clostridia > Oscillospirales > Acutalibacteraceae > Eubacterium_R. Next base: position 6,832 of record DESD01000001.1, read on the forward strand.
AAAATAATATAATTATTTATATTTCTTTTTATTATTCTAATTTATCATCTGATAATCCCCAAAAGAGTGTAGATGATGAAATAAGAAGATATTTTTTAAGGGCAGTTAGAGCACTAATATCAAAGAATTCAGAATTGTTTGATAATGAAGAAAGATTTTGGACTGGATTATATGACTTTATTCTTGATAATAAACCAACATTATTGGAAAATGAAAATTTTACACCCGAATCATTTATTCTTAGGGATTTATTAAGTAATGATATATCTTACGATAGTAAAAAGAAAAAAATCGACAATCTTTGTATTTATAAACCAATTGAATATTATTCAATATTAATTAAATACATATTAAAAGCTTTGAAAAAGAGTTTTAATATTACATTTATATATGATGATATTGAAGCTAAAGAAGAAATTTTTCATAAAAAATTAATCGAAACAGCAAGGCATATCCATTCTTGTTTTTGTGCTAACAAAGAAAGTGAATTGGTTGTGAAAACATTTGTTTCTTTACGTGCATATACTTTTAGATGTAATATTGGAAGAATGTCTGATGCTCGTAGAGAGCATTTGCAGAAGGACACTATATTAAAAAGCAGTTCGGTAAAATTGCATGATATTTTTGAAAAAAGATTTAAAGAAATAGAAGAAATCGAAAAAACAAAAGAAAACTCAAATAAAGCGAAAACATATGATGATGCTAGAAGACAATTATTTTATGTAGAAGAACATTTAAATTCTATTGGAAGTGAATTAATATATAATTTAGCCAATAATAATTTGTGTGATGCTATGATTATTTATTGTAGTGTTATGACAAATCTTGAATGGATTGCTTGCAACGAAGAAGAATACAATGGGGCTTTTAAAATTGATGCAGATAACTATCGTTTAACCACAGAAAACATAATGTATGCTATTGCAAATGGTAATTCACTCGAATATATGGACAAAGAAAACAGTTATGTTCCAAATATATTAACTAATAAATTTGAAGATGAAGAATTGATTAATATATATATAATAAGATATATGATTAATAATGGTATAACATTAATATATGGGGACGAATATAGGGAAGGTAAGGCTATTCTTTCAGATATAGTTGGTTTGTTTGTGAAAAACAATAATAATGATGTCATGGTGAATTATTGGCACGACAAAGTTAATCATTCTCTGAAACACTTGTATCGCGCAGGAATATTATTAAGAAGTTTGCATGATATTGAGGAAACTGAAGAAAAACAACTGGAAAGAATTTATAGTGATTCTTACAAATTGTATTTATCTCCACGAGGTCAAAGTTTGTATAAATTGTTTTCAAAAAATGCGGTTTTATTAGAATTGTATAGAGATGATATTTATACTGATTTGCCAAATAATGACAAATTAACAAGTCGGATGAGTACAGATCTTATATTTGAATACTTATTAAACTATCTAAATCTATATTTCAAATTAGAAAAAAAATATATAGGATCAGCTATACCTGATTTAGAAAAATATCAAGTTTTAATCGGAACCGAGTTTATAACATCTGTATTTTTAGAAGGGGTTTCAAAAAATATTAACACATACTATAAAAATCAAGGACCAGAGTACGATTGCCTTATGGCAAAGGTGTTTGAACTCCGAGATAATATGTTAGATTATTCTAAAGCATTACAAGAAGAATATAACATTGGATTTTCTATATCAAATTATTTAAACAGATAGCTATTATTGTGTTACAGTTCGTTATTAATAGTATCATATCTTTTATCTATCAAGAGGACCTGATGGTGAATTAGGGGCATCGCTTAGATATCTTTCACAGCGCTATTCCATGCCGATTCCTGAATTAAAGGGTCTGCTTACCGATATAGGGGTAGAGGAGCTTGGACATTTGGAGATGATTGGAACAATTGTTCACCAGCTTACGAGGAATCTTACCGAAAAGCAGATTGAAGAAAGCGGATTTGCTCCATATTTTGTTGATCACACAACAGGTGTTTATCCTACGGCTGCAAGCGGTTTTCCATGGAGTGCTGCATCCATTCAGTGCACAGGTGATCCGATAGCAGACTTAAACGAAAATCTTGCAGCAGAGCAGAAGGCAAGAGTAACGTATGATAATATTCTCAGACTGGTTGATGATCCGGATGTAATTGAGCCTATAAAATTCCTCAGAGAAAGGGAAATCGTTCATTTCCAGAGATTCGGTGATACTCTACCGCAATCTTGTAAACTTTTTGCTTAATTTTCGGTGCAAGGTGTACACCTGCACCGATTTTTTCATTTTGCTAATTCTTCAAAGGCTTTTTTATATTTTTCAAGCACTTCTTTTGCAACAATGTCTATCTTTTCATCATCTGACAATTCATCAAAATTATCAGGTCTTTTATTATCCACCATATTGCTCCTCAATTTCAAGTTCAATCAAATGTTCCAAATGATGTCAATTTTATCACTTGTTGCATAGATTTTTTTGATTACTGCATTTGCAAGCTCCCGCTTTCTTTCAAACGGCAGTTCGTCAAATTTATCAAAGTCACAGATGATTTTTTCGTTTGCCGAATATCTGTTTTCACTTAAGTGTTGAATTTCTGCCTGTATTTGCAGTTTTTCACTATGGAGCCGTTCAACATTTTCGTTGATATACGCCATTACCGTTTCGCTTGCACCTGCAACATTTTTAACTGTTTCGTTAATTTCGTTGTCTATTGCGATTTGCCGTGCCTTCAACTCCTCTATTTTAGGATTGTTGGCAGTAACACCTTCAAGTTCAAACTCCTTAAAATCAGCCAGTTTTTCCTTGATTTTCTGCAATATAAATTTTTCAAACTCATCAGCATGAATTGTTCCGCACCCACAGCACAAGTTATCATTCATCTTGTGAGAGCAGAGAAAATAACTGACACTCTTATTAACATAATTCTTTCGCACAAGCGCATATCCGCAGTTTCCGCACTTAACAAGTCCTGCAAGCCAGGTGTTTTTTGCTCTTGGATTGCGTTTAATCTGC